>CAYVWC010000056.1:0-1778 GCA_964455415.1 uncultured Clostridium sp. | reverse complement strand
TTTGTCAAATATTGTTTGATTTTAGCCTTTCTAGGGCTCTTTTTGCTAAGTATTCATATTTAAGCTTTTTATCTTTTATGTTTTTGTCTAATTTTGGTAATATTCCAAAATTTGCATTCATTGGTTGAAAGTTATTGTTTTCAGATGCAATGTAATTTGCTAATGCACCTATCATCGTCTCTTTAGGAAATACTACTTTTTCTTCTCCTTTGAGTTTTGATACAATATTTATTCCGAACTACCAGTCCTGATGAAATTGATTCTACATATCCTTCGACCCCTGTAATTTGTCCTGCAAAATATATATTGGTATTCTTTTTAAAATTATATATATTGTCTAGTAATTTAGGAGAATTAATATATGTATTTCTGTGCATTACTCCATATTTTACAAACTCTGCATTTTGTAGTCCTGGTATTTTACTAAATACTCTTTTTTGTTCTCCAAATTTTAGATTAGTTTGAAATCCTACCATATTATATATACTTCCTTCATCATTGTCTTGTCTTAGTTGTACTACTGCATATGGTCTTTTTCCAGTTCTTATATCTGTAAATCCTACTGGTTTTAATGGGCCAAATCTTAATGTATCAATCCCTCTTTTTGCCATAATTTCGATTGGCATACATCCTTCAAATATTTCTCTTTTTTCAAAGTTATGTAGCTCCACAACTTCCGCTTTTGTAAGTTCTTCCCAGAATTCTTTATATTCTTCTTTACTCATAGGAAGATTTATATAGCTTTTTTCTTGATTTTCTATTCTTGAAATCCAATCTTTTACTTCCTCTCCTATTTTTCTTTCTTGTTCATATCTATTACCAAAAAATGCTATATTGAAATCTATACTTTCTTTTTCTATGATTGGAGCTGCTGCATCATAAAAGGAGAGTTTATCTTCTCCGTGTTAATTCCATTATTTCTTTTGATAATTTGTCACTTGTAAGAGGTCCTGTTGCGATTACCACTATGTTATTTTCTACAATATCTTTTAGATGTATATTTTCTCCGATTTCTTCTTCTATAACTTCTATATTTTTTATGTTTCTAATTTCTTCTGTTACTCTTTTTGCAAATTTTTCTCTATCTACCGCTAACGCTTGTCCTGCTGGCACTTTAGTTTCATCTGCTATTTTTATGAGAAGACTGTCTAAATATCTTAGTTCTTCTTTTAAAAGACCACAAGCATTTGTCAGTAAATTAGATTTAAAGGAATTACTACATACAATTTCCGCTAAGTTTGAATTTACATGTGCTGGTGTATATTTTTTTGGTTTCATTTCGTATAATTTTACATCTATACCTTTTTTTGCTATCTGATATGCTGTTTCACACCCAGCAAGTCCTCCACCTATCACTATGACCATGTTTTCCTCCTTTATTTTACTTTTTATGTAAATTATGCTATAATTATATTAATAATGTACTTTGAAACACCAAATTGATAATCTAGGAAGGAGCAATTCACCATGTTTCAAGCGCTTTTCAAATTTCTTATCGGCATTGTTAAGGCAATCGCTTGGGTACTAAGCCTCCCTACATGGGTACTTATCGTTGTAGCAGTTATCATCTTTATCATTTGGCTTTTTTTCTTCCTGTTTAAGTAAGAAAAAGAGGCTGGGCTTCTGAGTTATTCAGAAGCCCTATATTTTTATCTTATACTAATACATATTTCTTAATTAGTCCTATTCCTCCTGCAAATGTTACTAGGATTATTAATATAAGTCCTACATATATTTGTGCTTCTCCTGTTTTTACTGCTAGTATTACTGGTGCATCA
>CAYVWC010000055.1:0-3128 GCA_964455415.1 uncultured Clostridium sp. | reverse complement strand
TTTTAATGTATTGCTCTACATTTGATGTTGTTGGAACCTTGTCTGGAAGTCCAGCAATATACTCTAGCCCACCAACAGCATCTAGTTTCCCCATAGCAGATAGTTCAGATTTCAAAGTAATTATATCAATTGGCTCACTTCTGTTATATAAATTTAGAATTGCAGTATAAATTATTTTATTATCTTCCCTATAAAAATCATTTTCATTTAACACTTCTACTGCAGAAAAAACAGCATCCTTATCTGTAAGCATACTACCAATTACTGCTTGTTCTGCTTCTGTATCATTTGGTGGTACTTTTCCTAACTCCATTTTTATTTCAGTCCCTCCATTATTTTAAAATACCATTGCTTCTAGCCACTAATCACTTGTACTTTCAAACTTGTTGCTACTCCTTCAAATAACTTAATAGTTACATTAAATTCTCCTAATGTTTTTATTGTCTCTTTTAATTCAATCTTCTTTTTATCCACATCAAAATTATATTGTGTTTTTAGATTGTCAGAAATTTCTTTTGAAGTTACTCCTCCAAATATTTTACCATTTTCTCCTGCTTTAACCTTTATTTTTAACATTATCCCTTTTATTTTTTTAGCAAGCTCTTCTGCATTTTGTCTTTCCATATCTTTCTTATAAATTGCTGCCTCTTTTTTGTTATTTAGCTTTGCTAGATTTTGAGTATTTGCTTCAACTGCTAATTTTTTAGGAAAAAGATAATTCCTAGCATATCCATCTGAAGCATTTATTACTTCATCTTTTTTACCTACACCTTTAATGTCCTCTAACAAAATGACCTTCATTTTCAATCTTCTCCTTTCTATATTTATTATACTCTTCTTAAAATTTGAGGGACAGATTTAAATCTGTCCCCATATTTCAAGAGACCTATCTTTTGTTTAAATTTGTTCACTAAAATACTCATTAATCCTATTAATAAGCTCTTGTTTTACTTCATCTATTTCCATATCTTCAACTTGTGCTCCTGCTAAGGTTATGTGGCCTCCACCACCAAGCTTTTCTAGAATAACTTGAACATTTATATCACCTATCGAACGTCCACTTATACATACTTTATTACCTAATTTACCTAATACAAATGAAGCTGTAATATTGCTTATAGTTAGAAGTTCGTCTGCCGCTTTAGCACATATTATATTTGAATCTTTATCTTCTTCTTCATAGATTGATATTGCTATACTATCATAAACAACTTCTGCTTTTCCAATTATGCTAGAAATTTTATTGTATGTATTCAAATTACTTTGAAACCATTTTTTTACTTTTATAATATCAACTCCACATTTACGTAAAAATGCTGCTGCTTCAAAAGTTCTAACACCTGTCTTAAAAGTAAAACTTTTTGTGTCCATCATAATACCTGCATATAAAGCTTCTGCTTCAAGTTCTGTTAAAATTGTTTCTTGTTGCGTATATTCCACAAGCTCTGTTACAAGTTCAGATGCTGATGAAGCATATACTTCATGAAATGTAAGCATGGCATTTTCAATATAATCTGGACTTCTTCTATGATGGTCTATTACTATTATTTTTTTCGCTTTCGCAAGTAGTTCTGGTGATTCTACATAGTTCTTTTTATTTGTATCAACTATTACTAATAAAGTATCTTCATCTATCTCAGAAATAGCTTCTTGTGGTTCTAATATTAAATCTTTATATTCTTCATTATTATCTACTTCTTTTAAAAATGTAACTAAATTTTCCCCTTTTGGGTTTAATACTAGATAAGCATCTTTTTCTAAAGATTTTGTAATTCTATATATTCCCATACTTGCACCAATACAGTCCATGTCAGAATTACTATGTCCCATTATCATTACTTTGCTTGCTTCTTCAATCATCCCTTCTAAAGCATGTGCTATTATTCTAGCTTTCACTTTAGTTCTCTTTTCTAATTCTTGTGTCCTTCCACCGAAAAAAGTATATTTTTCCCCTTCATGTATAACAGCTTGATCTCCACCACGTCCAAGTACAATATCTAATGCTGCTTGTGCTGTTTTATATTTATCTAAATTGCTTGCTCCTTCATTTGATATAGCAATACTAAGTGTAAACTGCATTTTATCCGATGGTTGCAAGTCTTTTATTGTATCTAATATATCGAACTTTCTATCTTCTATCTCTTTAATATATTGTCTTTCGAAAACACACACAAAAGTATCTCTTTCAGATTTTAAAATAATACCTTTATAATCAGAAGCCCAATCATATAACTTTTTTTCTATCTCAGCCATTAATTGAGCTTTTTCACTATCTTCTAATCTTTGTACAATTTCTTCATAATTATCTATCATGACAAGTCCAATATACATATCTTTATTATCAAATAGATTTTTTAATTCTACTAATTTCGTATTATCAATAAAATATATTGTAATTATATACTCGTCTTTTAGAGGCATATAATCTCCATAAAGTTTATATGTCTTTTTATCTATTTTTATTTCATCGTATATCTTCTCTTTTTTATCATTATTTTTTATTTCTAGTTTTACATTATTGATTATATTGGTCAAATAATTGTTAATATCTATGTTTGCAAATTCTTGATTAAATTTAGTATTTCGAAATATTAAATTTCCATTTGTTTCTGCGATAACTAATGGAAATGGCGAATTTACCAACGCTATTTTTGCAACCTTATCCAAACTAAAAGTCAAATTTTTAATATGCTCTGTAAGTTCTTCTTGTCTTTTATTATTTGTCCAATAGGCATATGCCAACAATAGTGCATATATAATAACTGATGGTATGATTAGCCAATAATTATATATACATATAACTACCAACAAAACAGCTATTATTGCTAAATATATTTTTGTCTTTGAAATTATCTTTTCTAAAACTTTTTTACTATGGTTCATAAAACCTCCTAAAACAGTATTAATTTTACTATTTTTAGAACACTTTGTCAAGTTTACGTAAAATCAGAGTGTCCTGCAAAAATGGGAAGTGATTTAAAAAAGTGTCATTGATATTTTCTACCAATGACACATATTTTTTAAACCTCTACTGTAACATCTTGCTCATATTCTTCTGAACTTTTTTCTTGCCCTTCTGTATTAATATGAAGATTCTTATATTTTGCCATACCAGTTCCTGCTGGAAT
>CAYVWC010000054.1:0-3674 GCA_964455415.1 uncultured Clostridium sp. | reverse complement strand
CTTTATTGCTTAAAAAACTAATATCCTTCTTTTAATTTATCACAAATAACATTATTTATGGATTTATGTCTTAAATTTATTATTTTTATAATCTCTTCTCTTTTTCCATTTATAACTTCAAATTTCCACATTCTACATTCTGTTAGTTCTATTTCAATAAGTACTTGATTTGGTAAATTAGTATAATTTTCATATGTTTCAAAATGCTTTCCTTTCATTTTTTCTACAAACATTCTATTTGCACTAGGATGACCTATAATTTTAGCAATTCCTTTAAAATATACTGTATCAATATTTATAGCTACATTTTCATTTTCTTTAATATTTTGGATTTTTTCAAATCTATTGTCTGTTTGAATATATATTTTTAATCCATCATTTACTATACACATTTTACTTGCAGAAACAATTCCTTTTTTATTTGCAGTTGCTAAAATTACATATTTTGTATTTTCTAATAATCTTAAAATTTTATTTATCAATTCTTGATATTCCATAACTTTTTATTCCTTTACTTTTCTAGCAAATATTTTAGCTTTTCCATGATAATGTGGTTTTCCATGTGTTGTATCTTCTTTCATATATTCATTATAATAGATTATTTCAAATTCATTAAAATAACTTTTTAATTCATTTTCCTTAAAATAATGTTTTATAAATAATGCACATTCACTTGCATTTTCAATATCTCTTACAAATCCTGGATCTTTCTCTGTAAAAACTACAATATAAATATAACCACCTATATTAAGACTATCTTTAATTTTCTTTATTGCTTTTTGTAAATATTCATATTCCATATGTTCTAAAGAAGTTGACGCTAAAATAAAATCAAATTTTTCGTTTACTTCTAAAGATAAAAAATCTTTATTTTGTATATCTATATCTAAATTTAATTTTTTAGCACTTTCATTTATCTTATTACATCCCTCAATACTTGGTTCTACTGCCACAACATTAAATCCTAATTTTGATAAATAAATAGAATTTCTACCTTCTCCTGCTCCTATATCTAGTGCTTTAGAAGGTTTAACATTGTATTTTTCAATCATTGCTTGCATTCCATCGGATTGTTTTGTGCTAAAATAATTTTCTTTTCTTCCATAAAAATCATCAAATTTCATAATATTATACAATCCTTTATTTTTTACTATTTCTTTCTTGTTCTTCATATAATTTCACAATTTTATTAGCATAGCCCCAACCAACTCTATTATCATCATGAGTTTCTAAAAATTCTTTGAGTAATTCATATTGTTCTTTTCTACAAACTCCTCCTACTGTTCTTGGAATCCATTCTTTTACATTTACTATATGAGGCAAATAATCTGCTCCACCATCTGGTATTGCTTCAAGTCCAAAAACAATTTTATCAACCTTACATTTTATCGCTGCACCGAAACCTAATAAACAAGGCTCTAATGTACTATATAATACTAAAGGTTTTTTTGACGAATAAACTTGTCTTTCAGCTTTCACTAAAGCCATAAAATCTCCATGTGTTATTGGTGAATTTAATGTATATGTTAGTGTAGAAGTCTCACTAAGAACTTCATCTTCAGCAACTACTATTACTCCGATTGGTAATTCATGTTTTTCTAACATTCCTTTTCTTCCAACTTCTAATGCTCTTTTCATCCAATATTGTTCTTCTTCTGTACCTTCAGAATAAGTTACAATATTTTTAGCTAAATATTCTTTATCATAAAATTCTTTTAATAATTCATCACATTCTGTTTTTCTTACATTTTCAATTACAGAGATATTATATTTATTCTCAAGTTGTTTTATTTTTAACAATTTGTCTCCAGTATTATATTTAATTGCCTCCTCTATACTAGAGCCAAATACAAATTTATTCACTCCTATATTAATTGCAGTGTTAAAGCAATTTTCACAAGGCTCACAAGTTGTAACTAATGTTAATTCTTTTACATCATTCATATTTAACCTTTTATACTCATCTAAAACCATTATCTCAGCATGATTTAAAGAATTTTTTGATGAACGAACTTTATTATAGGCTTTTGCGACTATATTTCCGTTAGCGATTAGAAGTGCTCCATAAGGTTGTTCGCAAGCTTTTACTCCTGTTTTTGCTAACTCTAATGCTAAATCCATATAATATTCATAATCCATTAATAATCACCTCTTCTATTTAAAAGATTATAAAACTCATTTTTTCTGGTTTCTTCCTCAAATACTCCTGTAAATTTAGAGGTAATAGTTTGTGCTTTTACTTTTTTTACTCCTCTTGCAATCATACACATATGTTTTGCTTCAATGCATATAGCAACATCATTTGTACCCAAATTTATTTGTATATCTTCTACTATTTGTTCCATCATTCTTTCTTGCACTTGTAGCCTTTTAGCATATTTTTCAATTATTCTAGCCAATTTGCTTATTCCTACAATTTTTCCGTTTGGTATATATGCTATATGTACTACTCCGAAAAAAGGCATTAAATGATGTTCACACATTGAACTAAATTCAATATCTTTTAATAGTACAATGTCTTTATATTCTTCTTCAAATGTTGTATATTTTAAATCTGGAGCTTCTAATAATTCTTCATACATATTAGCTACTCTTTTAGGTGTATTAATTAATCCATCTCTTTTAGGATTTTCTCCTAAAGCTAATAATAGATTATATACTGCTTCTTCTATTTTCTTCTTATTCACAAATATTACTCCTTTTTATATAACTTTAGCAACCACCGTCGCCACAGCCTCCTCCGCCACACCAATCACTATCGTCTTCTGCTTCTCTTGCTCTTCTTCTTTTTTCTTCAGCTTCTTGTTGTTTTTTTCTTCTTTCATTTTCTTCTCTTTGTTTTCTTTCTTCTGCTGTTCCTCTAAGGTTTGCTGGCAATCTTGTATCATATTTTTTACATATTTCAATAAATCCTGCTTCTAACTTTTTAAGTTCTTGTTTTTCTTCTTCTAGTTTTTGTTTTTCTTCCATAGCTGACCCTACTTCACCTTTTACTAAAGTATCAATATATTCAAAAAGTTCAGGTGACATTTCTCTCAATTCTTTTTCATATAAATCTCCCATACCTTCAAAAAATCCTATTAGACTTTTTGCCATTTCATATAATTCTTCTACGCTTGAAGAACTGTCTACCATTTCTGCTATTAAATCTACATATTCTTGCATTTGTTCTTCACTCATATTTTGTCCTCTTTTAGGCTTTATTGTATCAGTAGGCAATTCATATTTCTTTTTTACTTGATTAATTTTGGCACTTATTGAAGATTCATGTTGTTGAATTTTTCTAAACCTCAAATCAAAGTCTGACAAATTCTCATCAACTCCAAGTTGTTTATTTATTTCAGCAATTCTACTTGATATTTTTTTTAACTTTTTCTCAACTTTTAATTTTTCTTCAAATATTATGTCTGGATTAGAAGTATGTTCTACTACATATTGCATAAAATCTTTTGGTGAAAATTCAGAATATACCTCTTCACATATAGAAAGCATTGTTTCTATTCTCATTCCACTTCTTTCAAAGTAATCAAATAATCTTTTATATATATATTCCTTCTTTTGTTCTAGTGTCATGTTACCTTCTGTTGCTTTTTTCTCGCTACTACTAATAATTAATTTTAGAAATCCTTGCACATTATTTCCTTGCTCCATAACTATACATCCTTTCATTTTTT
>CAYVWC010000053.1:0-3991 GCA_964455415.1 uncultured Clostridium sp. | reverse complement strand
TGCCACAAGAAGCCTTTTTGAGTGTCCTAAAATTAGATGATGAGTAAATGAAAAGGAGAAAACTTATGAAATTAATTTGCAATGGAAAAGAATTTGAAATGAAACAAGGACAAAGCATTTATGAAGTATTAGAAACTGAAATAGAAAAAATGGACAAAGAAATAATAACATGTAATTTCAATAACGAAATAAAAAGCTTAAATTATAGACCAGAAGAAAGTGGAAATGTAGAGTTACTTGACTATACATCAACAGAAGGTAAAAGAGTTTATGTTAGAGGAATTACATATATAATGGCAATGGCAATACATGAGTTATATCCAAAATCTCTTCTAACAGTAAACTATCAGTTAGATAACTCAATGTTTTGTACATTTGAAAATACTGAAATCACAGATGAACTAGTTTCAAACATAAAAATGAAAATGGTTGAAATTATAAAAGAAAATATACCAATCAAAAAAGTAAAAATGTCACAGGAAGAAGCAGAAGAATTTTACGAAAGAGAAAAAACTTTAAGAGGAATTTTACAAATAAATACAGAAACAAAAGAAGAAGTATCACTATACTATTGTAAAGACTACTATAACTATTTTTACGGAGTTATGCCAATTTCAACTGGATATATGAAAGTATTTGATATTGTAAAATATGAAAAAGGATTTTTACTTAGATACCCTAGTAAAAAAGCTCCAGATAGATTACCAGATTTTAGAGACAATAAAAAATTAGTAGCAACTTTTCAAGAGTATGAAGATATCCATAGAATATTAAAATTAAATACAATATACAGATTAAATAAAAAAATTGAAGAAGATAACGGAAAAGAAACAATACTTTTAGCAGAAGGATTGCATGAGAAAAAGATTTCAGATATAGCAGATAAAATCGCAAAAAATAACAAAATAAAAATGATACTAATTGCAGGACCTTCATCTTCGGGGAAAACAACATTTGCAAAAAGATTAGGAATTCAACTAAAATTAAATGGAGTTGAACCAAAAACACTATCAGTTGACAATTATTTTGTCGAAAGAGAACAAAATCCAATAGATGAAAAAGGAAACTATGACTTTGAATGCTTAGAAGCGGTAGACTTAAGACTATTTAATGAACACATATTAAGACTACTTTCAGGAGAGGAAGTAGAAATACCAACATTTGATTTTGAAACAGGACACAAAAACTACAACGGCAATATTATGAAACTTGAAGAAAATGAAGTACTTGTTGTTGAAGGAATTCACTGTTTAAATGATAAATTAACAGAAGCAATATCACTTGATCAAAAATTTAAAATTTATATTAGTGCTTTAACAGTATTAAATATAGATTATTATAATAGAATATCAACAACAGATACTAGATTAATAAGAAGAATTGTAAGAGATTATAAATATAGACATTATTCAGCTAAAGAAACAATTCAAAGGTGGTACTCTGTTAATAAGGGAGAAGAAAAATATATTTATCCATACCAAGAACAAGCAGATGTAATGTTTAATTCATCAATAGTTTATGAACATGGAATATTAAAAAAATATGCTCTTCCAATATTAAAAGAAATAAATAACACAGAACCAGAATATGCAGAAGCAAAAAGATTAATTACACTTTTAAATTATTTTAAAGAACTTCCAGAAGAATATATACCAGAAAGCTCAATACTAAGAGAATTTATAGGTGGTAGTATATTTGAATATTAAAGAGAGGAAAATAAATGGGAGCAAATTTTACAGAAATAGATGAAGCATTTATATGTGAAAATTGTGGCAAAGAAGTAGAAAAACTTGGTTACTCATGTAGAAATCATTGTCCATATTGTTTATACTCAAAACATGTAGATAAAAATCCAGGAGATAGAGAAGAGAATTGCCATGGTATGTTAGAGCCTATAGACATAGAAATAAATCCAAAAAAAGGCTATGTAATTGTATTCAAATGTATAAAGTGTGGAGCTACTAGAAAAAATAAAGTGGCAGAAGACGATAACATTGAACTTATATACAAAATCATAGAAAGTAAAAAATATAAAAATTAAAAAAGGAGGTTTAAATGAAAAACAACTTTTTTAAATACATATTTCTTATAATTGCAGTTCGGACTAATAGCATTTGCAATATACTACATTTATCAAAAAGAGGACGTAACAGAGGAAGATGTTAATAACACAGTATCTGAAGTAGAAACAGAAGAAATAACTAATATAAGGCTTGGAATATCAAATGTAGATAACTTAAATCCTATATTAAGTACAAATCAAAATGTACAAGACATATCAATGCTAATATTTGAACCATTGCTAATTGTAACAGAGGATTATAAACTAGACTATGGACTTGCGACAGAATGGTCTAAGGCAGATGATACATCATACTTAATTACATTAAGAGAAAATGTAAAATGGCATAATGGAAATGATTTTACAGCAGAAGATGTAAAATATACAATAGACACAATAAAAGCTCTAGGAAGCGATTATATATATTATTCAAATGTCGAAAATATAGAAAATGTTGAAATAGTAGGAACAAACATAATAAAAATATATTTATATCAGTCAGAAGAATTATTTGAATATAATCTAACATTTCCAATAATAAGTGCAACCTTTTTTGCAGGAGAAGATATAACATCTTCAGAAAAAAACAATATTCCAATGGGAACAGGTATGTACAAATTACAGTCAATAGACATGAGTTCACAATTAGAACTAAAGCAAAATACTAATTGGTGGAATATAAATGAAATAGAAACAAAAATCGAAACAATATATATAAAACTATGTTCCTCTGTATCAGAAGTATATAATGCGTATAAACTAGGAAGTATTGATATATTAAACACGTCAAGAAACACAAATATAGAGGAAAATATAGGAACAATAGGATATAATCTAAAAGAAAATTATGGAAGAGAATTTGACTATTTAGCTCTTAACTGTGAAAGAGATGTAATGTCAAATAAAGAAGTAAGACAAGCAATAAGTTATGCAATAAATAAAGAAGATATAGTAAATACAATATATGGGGGAGAATATATTGTAGCAGATTATCCACTAGAATATGGAAGCTATTTATATAATAGTAACATTGAAACTAACTATGAATATAATTCAGACACAGCAAAACAAATATTAGTAGATAATGGTTGGACATATACTGATAGATATTGGCAGAAAAAAATAAATGGAAGTAATGTAAGATTAAAAATAACTCTACTTGTAGACTCATCTAATGAGACAAGAGTAAATGTAGCTAATATGATAAAAGAAGATTTAGAAGAAATAGGAATTCAAGTAAACTTAGTATCTGTTAAAGGAACTACTTATGATAATTATATAAAAAATACAAATTATGATATTCTTCTAACAGGAGTTACAGTGGGACTAAAGCCAAAATTAAGTAGATATTTTGGAGAAGGTAATCTAGCAAATTACACAAACGAAGAAGCCCTAAGTATATTAGAAGAATTATACAATATATCAGATACAGATACTCTAAAAGAAAAATATGAAATACTACAAGAAATATATCAAGAAGATAGAGCATATATAGGATTATATTTTAACAAAACAACGGTTATATATAGTAATAATTTAGCAGGAACAGTGAGCCCTAACTGGTATAATTATTTCTATAATATAGAAACATGGTATAGAAAAAGTTAAAAAATTATAAAAAAATACTTGACCTTGAAAAAAAATAAGTATATAATATCTACAAACAAACGTTTTAATAGGAGGAAATATTAATGTCAAAAGAAAATAATGAGAAAAAAGCCGCACTAGAAATGGCAATGGGACAAATTGAAAAACAATTTGGAAAAGGTTCAGTGATGAAACTAGGAGAATTTAAAGCAATGAACGTAGAAGCTATTCCAACAGGAGCATTAAGCTTAGATATAGCATTAGGTATAGGTGGTGTTCCAAGAGGAAGAATTATAGAAATATATGGACCAGAAAGTTCAGGAAAGACAACACTAGCATTAC
>CAYVWC010000052.1:0-4424 GCA_964455415.1 uncultured Clostridium sp. | reverse complement strand
ACATATGATAGTTGATAAAGAGGGAAGAATGTTTGAAGATAGAAGAAAAGCAAAAAGAGATAGAAGGCAAAAACAAGTGAAAGTAACAGAAGAAAGAAGAAAAGAAAATAGAAGGAAAGAAGAAAATAAAAAGAGAAAATAAAAAATACAAAGTTAATAGTTAATAAAAAAATAGATTTAAAGAGGGGTTAATGTTAATTAAACGCCCTCTTTTAGTGTTTCAGAATGTTAAATTAGCAACATCTACCTTTACCACCACAACAACAGCAGATTAATATTACTAAAATTATTATCCAGCAGCAATCATCACCAAATCCGAAACCGCATCCGCAACCTCTATTTTCTGGCATATAATTTCCCTCCTTTCAAATGTAAAAATTAATGTAAATTAGAGTTTAATTAATTGCAACATGTGTTACTACAACAGTTGTTACCTCCACAACAGAAAAGTAGCAAGAATAGGATTATGAACCATAGAAGTTCGCTATTACAACAACAATTTCCCATCTCTTAACCTCCTTATGAAACTTTTAAATATTTTAAAGTTTTTTCGTATGGTATATATTATTCATAATGAAAAAAATGGTTACAAACAAAAATAGAAAAAAATTTGTAAAAAACTGTACAATAAATGCAAATTAATGATATAATTCTATGGAATATTCAATATAGAAAAATGTTATAAAAGAGAGGAACGATTAAATGGGTAATATAGTTTTATTAGATGAACTAACAATAAACAAGATTGCAGCAGGGGAAGTTATAGAAAGACCAGCATCAGTGGTAAAAGAATTAGTAGAAAATTCAATAGATGCAGGTGCTACTCAGATATCTATAGAAATAAAAAATGGTGGAATTTCATATATACGAATTACTGACAATGGAAAAGGTTTTTTACCAGATGATATGGAAATTGCATTTGAAAGACATGCTACAAGTAAAATAAGGCAAGCTGGAGATTTGGAAACGGTAACTTCTATGGGGTTTAGAGGTGAGGCTTTAGCAAGTATTGCTGCAATAAGTCATGTGGAACTTATCTCAAGAACAGTTGAAAATGAAATAGGAAAGAAAGTAGAAGTAAAAGGTGGAAACGTAATAAATATTGAAGATGCTGGTTGTCAGAAAGGAAGTACAATTACAGTAACAGATTTATTTTACAATACGCCTGTAAGATATAAATTTTTAAAAAAAGACTTTACAGAAGCAGGATACATAGAAGATGTTGTTACTAGAATTGCTTTAGTGAATCCAGAAATAGCAATAAAATTAGTAAACTCTGGTAAAGTAGTTATTCAAACTTCTGGTAATGGAGATATGAAATCAGTTATATATAGCATATATGGTAAAGATATTGCAGAAAATATAATTGATGTTGATTATACATATGATGATATAAATATAAAAGGTGTAATTGGTAAACCAGTTATTGCGCGTTCTAATAGAACTAATCAATTATTCTTTGTAAATAAAAGATATATAAGAGATAAAATATTAACAAGTAGTGCAGAGCAAGGGTACAAGGGATTACTTACAATAGGAAAATATGGTTTTTTAGTTCTAAACATAGAGATGAATCCACAAAAAGTAGATGTAAATGTACATCCAGCAAAACTTGAAGTAAGATTTGAAGATGAAAATAAAATATTTAAAGCAATATATCATTCTATAAAAGATAGTTTGCTAAAAGAAGATTTAGTACCAAATAAAACTAAAATCGAGTTAGATAAACAAGTTCAAACAAATAGTTGGAAAATGAACACGAAAACACAAATTCAGACACCAACTTCTGAAGAATCAAAAGATGGAAATATAAATTCAAAAATAAATAATGCTACAACAGATGTAAAACCACTATCAGAAAATAAAATACAAAATGATAGTAACGAAGTAAAAGAAGAAATAAAAACACAAAATTCATTAAACCGACAAGAAAACAATGGAATTGAACAAAAAGATGGATACAATATAGAAAAAGAAGAAGGGACTCTTTCGAAAATAGGTGAAATTTTTAGCAAACTTGGAAACAAAAATAAAGAAGATGGTTCAGAAACAACTATTGATGATACAAAAAATTTTATTGCACAAATATATAACAATAAAAGTGGACTTAACCAAGAAGAAAATATTGCAGAAACTAAAAAAATTGATTTGTCTGAAGTTAATGAAAAAATGCATGAAATGGACAACCTAAAAATAGAACCAGATTATCAAAATTTTGATGAAATGTATGCTAGAACTTTTGGAACTGTAATAAAAGAAAAACCAAAAGTAGAGGAGGAAAATGAGGAATACAAACTTTCAAGTGAAGAATTAAAAACAGTAGATAATGTATCAATTTTCGAAAAATTACCACAAAATCAAATTCCAGACTACAAATATATTGGAATAGCTTTTTCTACATACATAATAATTGAAATGAATAAAGAATTATATATTATAGATCAACATGCAGCACATGAAAGAATTATGTACGAAAAAATAAAAGATAATTATTATAGTGACACAAATAAAGATTCTCAACTAATGTTGCTTCCAGATATAATTAATTTAAGTCATAAAGATATGCAAATTGCAAAAGACAATATGAAAATTTTTGAAAAGGCTGGTTTTATTTTAGAAGAATTTGGGGAAAACACAATAAAATTAAGTGGTGTGCCTACAGTTTGTTTGGATTTGGACACAAAAGAATTATTTTTAGAAACATTAGATGAGATAAATACAGTTGCAAGAACAGCAAAACAAGAAATAGAAGAAAAATTTATAGCAACAGTTGCATGCAAAGCAGCAGTAAAAGCAAATATGGCACTTACTAAAGAAGAAGTTGATAACTTGATGAGACAATTATTGTTATTACCAAATCCATTTACTTGTCCACATGGTAGACCAACAGCAATAAGAATGACAAGAACAGACATTGAGAAAAAGTTTTCAAGAAGATAGAACATAATTTGTTTTCAAACTTAAATAAAAATTTAATAATAGAAAGGGGAAGGAAATGTTAGTTATTTTATTATTTATAATTATTCTAAACATTGTATCAATTGCACTTATGTATCACTGCTTAGGAGATACACCTAAAAAAGAGAAACTAATATTTATTGCAGCAGGAATAGCTATAATGTATGTACTCACATCTATTGTATATTGGATTAGTACAAGAAACATAGAAGTTACAGAAGTCTCAGAAACAGGAAAGGACTTAATAACATTCTTATTTGTACCAATCAATGGAATTCTTATATTACCGATATTTGCTAAATCGTACTACAAATATAAAGAAGGAAGCTTAGATGAAAAAGTTTTAAGAGGCAGAGGTATAGTACTTGCAGTGGTATTACTTATAATATTAATAATAGAATGTGCGTATTTTGAAAATATACAAGAACAAGTGGTAAATATGCTTATAGGACAACAGAATGTAGTACAAGAAGATGAAACAGAACAGACAGAAGATACTGAAAACATAAATCAAACTTCAGATGAAATAGTAGAAGATGATGAAGTAAAAGAAGAGACTAATGATGTAACAGATAATACAGAAGAAAATATTGTGGAAGAAGTAAATGAAGTAAGTGATGTTAATTCTGTAAATGAATAAAATAGCTTGGAGGACTTTATGCAAAAAGTAATAGTGATATGTGGACCAACAGCTTCTGGAAAAACAAGCCTATCTATCGAGTTAGCTAAAAAAACAAATGGTGAAATAGTTTCAAGTGATTCTATGCAAATATATAAAGATATGAATATTGGAACAGCAAAGCCTACTCAAGATGAAATGCAAGGAATAAAACATTATTTAATAGATTTTGTTTCTCCAGAGGATAGATATAGTGTGGCAGATTACAAAAAAGATGCTACTAATGCCATTAGAGAAATTTTAGATAAAGGTAAAACTCCAATTGTGGTTGGAGGTACTGGACTATATGTAGAATCTTTAATATATGGTATAGAATATAATGAAATTAAAGTTGATTTAGAATACAGAAGGGAACTTGAGCAAATAGAGGAAAAAGAAGGTCTGGAAAAACTATATGAAATGGCAAATAAAATAGATGAAAAGGCAATGCAAAAAATAAGCCACAATGATAAAAAAAGAATTTGCAGAGTTCTAGAAATATATCATTCTACAGGTAAAACAAAAACAGAATTAGAAATAGAATCAAGAGAAAAAGGGCCGGAATATAGTTACTTATTATTTGGAATAGATATTGAAAGAGATAAACTATATGATAGAATAAATAAACGTGTAGATATTATGTTGGAAAAAGGTTTAATTGATGAAGTAAAAAGCTTAGTAAATAAATACAGCCAATTTCCAACAGCTATGCAAGGACTTGGATATAAAGAAGTAGTTGAATATTTAAATGGAATAACAACAAAAGGCGAGATGGTAGAAAAAATAAAAATGGAAACAAGAAGATATG
>CAYVWC010000051.1:0-4760 GCA_964455415.1 uncultured Clostridium sp. | reverse complement strand
TTTTTGCTTGGTGCGCCATCGCGGGATCGAACCGCGGACCTTGTGATTAAGAGTCACCTGCTCTACCAGCTGAGCTAATAGCGCATTTTATAACGTTATTTATTATAATATCATTTTTATTTTTTGTCAATACAAAAAGAGGGATTTTGCTTTAAATCCCTCCTTTTGTTCTAGTTTGTTTTAGCTGTTTTTTATTTGCTACATATACTGTATATGATATTATCATCCCTATTGTTGCTGTTATTGCTTGTGTTACTCCCATTGCATTTTGTAGGTTTTCCACTAATTTTTCTGGGAATATTCCAAAGGCATTTAGCAAACTAAATCCTCCAAATATTATTGCTACTTTTACTATTATTGCAATAATTCCTGTTACAAAATAGTTTAAGTTTTTATTTAATAATAATAGTTTATATAAATATACTATTGCAAAGTTTCCAAGCCATATTGCTGGTATCATGTACACCATATATACTGATGCTGTTTTGAATACATATCCTCCAAGTATTGTTGATATACTTGGTAGTGTTATTATTCCTACAATTTTTTTCCACCCTTTAAGGTTTGTTGCAGAAACTATTAATGCTGTATTTACTATTGAGCCTACTATGATTTGTGAGTTTGAAGCTATAACGCTATTTGCTCCAAATGCTTGTGTTAAAATTTGTGCTAAAAATGTTGGTACTAATAATGCTGATATACATATTAGTGTTATTTGCATAATATCTATTTGTTTTGAGTAGTCTCTCATACTTTTATTTAATACATTTTCTTTTTCCATTTATACCTTTCTCCTTTCTGCGCATTATTATATTTTATATTTATAATTTTTTCAATATTTTTATAGATTAACTTTTACTTCCAGTTCTTATAACTCTTGTCATTGGATTATAGCTATCTTCTGATAGCACTTCTTTTGATATTATCATACCGTTTTTCTTTGTTATTTTATATGCTATACTTTTTGCTCCATTTGCTCCTTGTGTTTCTACTACTTCTTCTCCTTCTGATAAGGAGCTGTCATATATGTATTTCGTATCACAAACAATTACTTCTGTCACTTCACTTGTTAGTTCTATTTCATATTCTTCGTCTTCAGGTATTCCTAAAATTTCTATTGTTAGTATTCCATTTTTTGCTTCTGCATTTATCTTTATCGCATATTCTCTTGAATTCTTAAATTTGAAGTCTTTACTTCCATAGGATACTGTTGCATCTAATCCTGCATTTACATATGATACTACTGATGAGTGATTATATCTTTCTACTATTTCTAAGTTTGCGTATAATACTGCATCATACATTGTACTTGATACTTGACATATTCCTCCTCCATAGCTTTCTACTAATTCTCCTGCTGAATATGCGCCTGCAAGTAAATATCCTTTTGCTTTTGTTCTTGGTCCTACAGTTCCATTAAATGAAAATGTTTCTCCTGGGAGTAATACTTTTCCATTTATCGCCTCTGTTGCAAGTTCTATATTTGTTGATCTATTTGTATTACTTGCATCATATCTTGTTGAAAAACTTGCAAGTACTTCTGGAAAGGCGTCTTCTCCTAAGTCTTCTGTTGTTATTTCTGGTTCTGTTATTTTAAGCTGTATTTCATATTCTTCTTTTTCTTCTTTTAATATTTCTTCCGCTTCTTCAATAGTTATTGCAAAGTCTATTCCGTTTACATGTGTTGTTAATGTTTCAGTTTCTTCATCATAAGATGCGTTTTGTGCTTCTTTGTAAATTTCATTTCTTATTTGTTCTAAGTCTATTTCTTCTGGTGTTTTTGTAATTGTTGGTATTTCTAGTTCATTTATTTCATTTCCTTCTATTTTAGATGTTATGAGGTTATTTATGCTTTCTCTTAATGCTTCTTCATCTATTACGACTCCAGTTTTTCCTTTTACTATAATTAATTTGTCATCTTCAATATAATAGCTATTGTCTATAAATTTGTCTTCCCACTCATCATCTAAGTTACTATATATGCTTTCTACTATTTCTTCATTAAACGTATAGTTTAATTTTATATTTTCTCCGAATAGCATAACTTCTAGTATTTTATAATTGTTTAATATTATATTTTTGTTTCTTCCAATTGTACATGCTTCATATACTCTATCTTGTATATCTACTGAAAGTTCCATTTGTTTTAATGTTATTACTTTTTCATATTGCCCATGTTTTAATACTATTTGGTCTTCCATTATATTTTCTACTAGTTGTTGTAATTTTTCTTCTGCTTCTTTCTTAGTTAGTCCAGAAACATCTATGTTATTTATCTTGACGTTATTAATTATATTTGAATTTGTAGCATTAATAAGTGCGAATATTGTAGAAAATATTCCGAATTAATAATATTAAAATAACTGCTAAATATATTAATTTTTTCTTTTTTTCTCCCATATCTTTTTTATCCTTTTACTTTAGTTTATACTAAAATCTTAACACAAAGTTTAATTCTTTACAATATAATTTGCAATTTAAAATATATTTCTACTTTTTTTTATTTACTGCTAGACAATCTTGATATTTTTTTGTATAATATTATCAAATTATGAGAAAAGAGGTAGAATTTTATGATAGGCGACATGCTTGCGAAGGCAAGAAAATCAAAAGGTATGACTAAGACAGAACTTGCGAGAATTACTGATATAAATATAGGTCACCTAACTCACATAGAAAAAGGAGAAAGAAATCCTAGTCATAAAGCTTTAAAAAATATCTGTAAATCTTTAAACATACCTTATCAACCACTTATGTTTACTTATGATAAAGAAATTAATGTAGAACAAGCTAGTTATAATGCAATAGATTATATCTCTTGTAACAAAGTTTTGGCTATTGACAAAATTGGAGATTTTATAGACTGTCCTCCAAATATTCCAAGTGCTGCTGTTGCTGTGAAGATACAGGACAATTCTATGGAGCCTACATTTGAAAAAAACAGTTATGTTTTTGTAGAACTTAATACCCCTCTAAGCTCTAAAGAATATGGCTTATTTAGTTATAATGATAAAATAGTGATTAGAAAATTTTACTCTAAAAAAGGAAATATTACTTTAAAGGCAGATAACAAATCTTTCGAGGAAATTCGAGTTTCTGATACTGATAATTTTTATATAATTGGTAAAATTTTAAAAATAAAATAGTTTTTTTGTAAAAAAAGCTTGAATATTAATTTATTTAATATTATAATATATCTATCAAAAGATAAAATAATAGGAGATTTTTTATGGAACTAACAAAAAACATTTTTTTTAACACTGACAAATTGGTTGCAAATTCAACCGTAAAGATATCATATACTGGTAAATTATTCCAAGAAAAGGCTGAAGAAGTTTTTATTCACTATGGTTTTGGTCTATCATGGGATAATCTTTCTGATATCAAAATGGAAAAGACTGATCTTGGTTTTCAAGCAGAGATAACCTTAGATGATTCTGAATTTTTAAATTTCTGTTTTAATGACGGAAAAGGAAATTGGGATAATAATAATAACCAAAATTATACTTTTGAAATTGAAGAATTATCTACATCTTTAATTCTACAAGATGATTTGAGTTTAGATGCTCGTCCAAGATTAAGACGTGCTTATATTTGGAGTAAGAAAATACGTCTTGCGATTTATAAAGTTATCACGTATTTACCAAAACTTATATCTGGTAATTATAAAAGAAAAATAAATAATGAATAAAAAAAGGAGGAAAACCTCCTTTTTTTGTGTTCTATTTAAGTCCACCCACCGTCTATAGTTATAACTTGTCCTGTGATATATTTATTTTCTATAAGCATTTTTACACAATTTGCTACATCTTGTGGTGTTCCTATCCTTTTTACTGGTATTTCTTCTCTTAATTCTTCTATATCTCCTTTTGATAATTCTTTATTCATTTCTGTATCAATTACTCCTGGTGCTATTGCATTTACCCTTATATTAGAAGGCCCCACTTCTTTTGCAAGTGCTTTAGTCATCCCTATTATTCCGTGCTTTTGCTGCAGAATAATGAACTTCACAAGAACCTCCCGTTATTCCCCACACTGATGATATATTTATTATTTCACCGCTTTTATTTGCTATCATGTTTTTTATTACTTCTCTTGTTGTATAAAATACTGAACTTAAATTTACTCTTATCATATTTTCCCAGTCTTCATCAGTTATGTCTGTAAATACCTTTGTTTGCGATATTCCAGCATTATTTATTAATATATCTATTTTTCCATATTTATTTATTATTTCTTCTACCATTTGTTTTATTGCTTTACTATTTCCGACATCAGTTTTATATATGTCTATATCTATATTTTCTTTTGCTAATTCTTCTTTTAAATTTTTTGCCATTTCTTCTGATTTGTTATAATTTCCTATTACTTTTATACCGCTTCTCGCAAGAGTTTTGGCTATTTCTCTTCCTATTCCTCTTGATGCTCCTGTAATTAGTGCAATTTTTTCCATTTTTTCTTCCATAATAACACCTTCTATTTTTGTAAAATTATATCATACATAAATTTTCTATTCAATATTTGTTTCGATTAAATGCTTTTTAAGTAGTCCACCCTAAATTTGGATATTGAGCCTAATAAAAAAAGCCAGAAATCAAGACTTCTTCAAGATTACTGACCTTGTCTGGAGCCAATTACCCGAATCGAACGGGTGACCTACGCATTACAAGTGCGTTGCTCTACCAGCTGAGCTAAATTGGCAATAATGGTGACCCGTACGGGAATCGAACCCATGTCTCCGCCGTGAAAGGGCGGTGTCT
>CAYVWC010000050.1:0-5280 GCA_964455415.1 uncultured Clostridium sp. | reverse complement strand
AGGAGGTGAGGCTTATGATAGAAACACAAACATTAATTGCAACAATATACATATTATATTATTCATTAATTGGAGTAACTATCATAGCTCTTACTTTGTTAATAGCACTTGTAATACTGCTTTGTAAGAGCAAATAAACCAAAAAAACAGACACATCTGTAAACTCACCAAAGTTTGATGTGTCTAAAACATTATTCTGAGGTTGACCACGTTTGTGGTTTCTCCATTTCCTATAATTATTATACACAGTTTAAACAAGTTTGTCAAATTATTTCACCTAAATAATTTTATTTTTAAGAAGAAACAAAAAATAATAAAATAAATACTTGTTTTAATTCCCATAATATGATATAAAAATAATAGAAATAAAGTCTTAGATGAAAGGCGGAAATCTATAATGTATGATGAAGATAAAAAAACAATATTAATAGTTGATGATGAACAATCAATAATTGATATTTTAGTTTATAACTTGAAAAAAGAAGGTTATAATACTATAGAAGCAAATGACGGTGTAACAGCTGTAGAGATTGCATTAGAACAAAAACCAGATTTAATATTGCTGGATATAATGCTTCCAAAAATGGATGGACTTACAGCATGTAAAAAAATAAAAAATGCGCTAAATGTACCTATACTTATATTATCAGCTAAAGACGAAGAATTAGATAAAATAGTCGGATTAGAACTAGGTGCAGATGATTATATAACAAAACCATTTAGTGTAAGAGAACTAATGGCAAGAGTTAAAGCAAATTTAAGGAAACTAGAAGCAACATCATTAATTCAGGCAGATACAAAAGAAGAAAAAGAACAGCACAAAATAGAAGTTGGAGACTTACTGTTAGATATAGATAGGTTTGAAGTAAAAGTAAGAGGAGAAAAAGTTGATTTAACAGTAAGAGAATTTGAAGTGCTAAAATATTTAGCAACACAACCTCGGACAAATTGTTTCCAGAGAACTATTACTTGAAAAAGTTTGGGGATATGAATATTTTGGAGACATAAGAACAGTAGATGTTACAGTAAGAAGGATAAGAGAAAAAATAGAAGATGATACAACAAATCCACAAATACTTGTAACAAAAAGAGGAGTTGGATACTATATAGCAAGACCAGAATAATAAATAAAATTGTTTGAACTTTATAAAAAAACACAAATAAAATGGGTGCTATTGTCAGCACCCATATTTAGTAAAAGGAGATAAACATAAATGTTAAGAACAATACAGATAAAGATAGTTTTAATATTTTTAGTTTTAGGTATAGTTATAATAGGGACAATGGGATATGTAAACTATATAAATGCAGAATTAATTATAGAACAATCTATAGATAATGTAGATGAATATACATTTATGATACAAAATTATCAAGGACAAATAAAGTTAATAACAATGTATACTATACTTATATTTACGATGATAAGTATACTTGTTGGAATATTTGTAACACAAAAAGTAATTGCCCCAATAAGCAGACTAATCAATAATGCAAAGAAAATAACATCAGGAGAAGAAATAGAGACAAAGGAATTAGAAAAAGCAAAAAGTAAAAGTGAAGTAGATGACTTAGTAAACGCATTTTATATGATGACAAAAGAATTAAAAGAAAACTTAAATGAAGTTTCTAGAAAAAAGAATCAAATAGAAACAATACTTCTACACATGACAGACGGAATAATTGCCTTTAACATGGACGGAAGAATACTCTTAATAAATCCAGCTGCAACAAGGCTACTTAGATTAATTCCAGAAGATGAAAATTTTGAGAAAATATTTAAAAAATTAAATGTAGATGTTAACCTAGAAAAAATAATTTATCTCGAAAACTGGACATCAACAGAGGAAAAAGTCACAATAGGAGACAATCATGTACACCTATATTTTGCACCATTAAAAAATGATGATGAGACACCAGCAGGTGTAATTGTAGTAATACAAGACATAACAGAACATGTGAAACTTGACAATATGAGAAAAGAGTTTGTTGCAGATGTATCCCATGAATTAAAGACTCCAATTACTTCAATAATGGGATATGCAGACACATTACTTGAAGATGAATATGATAAGGAAACACAAGGAAAATTTTTAACAGTAATTGCAACAGAAGCAAGAAGGATGGCAAAATTAGTTACAGATTTATTATCATTATCAAGATATGATAATGATGAAACAAAACAAGAAAAGGAAGAATTTGACTTAGGTGAATTGGTAAAACAATGTCAAGATAAAGTTCAATTAGAGATAGATAAAAAGCATCATACGGTGGAGTGTTTTGTGACAGCTAATGTTCCAGCAGTATATGCCGACAAAGAAGGAATAGAAAGAGTAGTTTTAAACATTTTGACCAACAGTATAAAATATACGCTAGAAGGTGGAAACATAAAAATATATGTAGGATTTGTATACAATGACGCATATATAAAAATAATAGACAACGGGATAGGGATTCCAGAGGAAGACTTAACACGAATCTTTGATAGGTTTTATAGAGTAGATAAAGCCAGAACAAGAGAAATGGGAGGAACAGGACTTCGGTTTATCAATAGCAAAAGAAATACTAGATAAAAACAATGGAAGTATAGATATAAAGAGCAAAAAAGATGAAGGAACAGAAGTTGTAATTAAGATACCAACAAAAAAGTAGTATAATACTTGATTTTAGAGGATAAATTGATATATAATAAAAAACAGTATGAGAATTGCTATTCAGGAGGAGAATAGAATAATGGAACTAGAGAAAAAGAAAAATATAAAAGAAATAATAGAGTGGATTATCTGCATAATAATTGCAGTAATATTAGCTCTCTTAGTAAGACACTTCGTATTTACACCAACTATTGTAAGACAAGTTTCAATGTTACCAACACTAGAACAGGGAGATAGATTAATTTTAGATAGGTGGAGTATTACAACAAATGAAGAAATACAGAGAGGAGAAATAATTACTTTTGAAGCTCCTTCAGTTGTAGACGCATCAGAAGTAAAATATGATAAAGACAATCCAGTAGCAGAATATACATATGAACCTAGTAATATATTTTCTAAATTTGTATATTATGTCTTAGAATTTAATAAGACAAGCTATATAAAAAGAGTAATTGGAGTTGGTGGAGACCATATTTTAATAGAAGACGGAAAAGTCTATCTTAATGGAGAACTATTAGAAGAAGATTACTTACCAGAAGGAACTTATACTGCCAGAACAGGAGAATTTTATGATATAATAGTTCCAGAAGGATATGTTTTTGCTATGGGAGATAACAGAACACAAAGCATAGATTGTAGAGTATTTGGATGTATTCCAATAGAAAAAATAGAAAGTAAAGTGTCATTTAGATTTTGGCCATTTAGCAAATTTGGAGATGTATAAAATCTAAGAAAGGAAAAATATAAAATTGAAAAATGCACAAATTGAAGAAATACTAAAAAGTACAATAAAGTCAAATAAAATAATAAATGGATATATTTTTTCTGGAAATAGTAACACAAAAAATTACGAATATGCAAGGCTATTTGCAAAAATGATATTATGCCTTGATGAAAAACAAAAATATTGTGACAAATGCAAATCATGCATGATGTTTAATGATAACAATCATTCCGATTATTTTGAGATTAACAAAGAAAGCTCAGAAAGTATAAAAATTGATGAAATTAGGGAAATGCAAAATAAAATAATAGAAAAGCCAATTACCTCAAAGAGAAAAGTATATGTAATAAATAATGCAGAAAAAATGACTATTGAAGCACAAAACTGCTTATTAAAAACTTTAGAAGAACCACCAGAATTTATAACAATAATACTTGTTATAAATTCTGAAAATACAATATTAGCAACAATAAAATCAAGATGTACAAAAATAGTTTTTACAGAGGAAAATGAAAAAGAGCTTACAGAAGAAGAAAAGCAAAGATATTTAGACTTAGAAAGAATTTTTGGAAATACTGAAAAATACAAAAGCATAGATTTATTAAATAATATTGAGACACTATATAAAGACAAAGAACACATTTTAGAAAATTTAGATTTTATAAATATGATTTTTATAAAAAAGGCAAAAGAAAATCTTAAATGTTTAGAATACATAGATTATGTAGAGGAAACAAAAAGAAAAATAAAATCTAATAGTAATTATGACATGTGTATAGATAGTTTAATCTTAAAAATTTGGAAATAAGGAGGAGACTAGAGTTTGAAAAAAGTAACAATAGTTGGCATTAGAATAAAAAAACCTGGAAAAGTATATTATTTTGATCCAGGAAAATATAAATTTAATATAGGAGATTTTGTAATAGTAGAAACATCACTTGGGGAAGAATATGCAGAAGTAGTCATACCAAACAAAGAAGTATCAGAAGATAGAATAGTGACACCTCTAAAACCAGTAAAGAGAAAAGCAACAGAAAAAGACAGAAAACATTATGAGGACAATAAAAGAAAAGAAAAAGAAGCTTTTAATATAGCATTAAAAAACATAAAAAAGCACAAATTGGATATGAACTTAATAGATGTAGAGTATAAATTTGATAATAGCAAAATATTATTCTATTTCACAGCAGACGGAAGAATAGATTTTAGAGAATTAGTAAAAGACTTAGCTGCAATATTTAAAACAAGAATAGAATTAAGACAAATAGGAATTAGAGATGAGATAAAAAGAATAGGTGGAAATGGAGTCTGTGGAAGAGAACTATGCTGTTGTTCTTTTTTATCAAACTTTGAAACTGTATCAATAAAAATGGCAAAAGAACAAAACTTATCACTTACTCCTTCAAAAATATCAGGTGCATGTGGAAGGCTTATGTGTTGCCTAAAATATGAACAAGAAGTATATGAAGAAAAGCTTTCAAAACTTCCAAAACCAGGAGCAATAGTAAAAACACCAGAAGGTGAGGGAATAGTTGAAAGTGTGGAAACATTAAGAGAAGTTATAAAAGTTAAGATAGAAGAAAAAGATAATATTAAAATAAAAAAATTCTTAGCAGAGGATATTGAAATCATAAAAGATGCTCAAGAAACAGAAGAAAAAATAGATGAAAACGAATTAAAAGAGTTAGAAAAGTTAGAAGAATTAGACAAAAAAGATATGATAGATGAATAAATTGAAAGGAGGTGCTATAAATGGCATATAAGATAACAGAGAACTGTATAAGTTGTGGAGCTTGTGCAGCAGCTTGCCCTGTTGAATGCATATCACAAGGAGAAGATAGATATGTAATAAATCCTGATTTATGTATAGGATGTGGAACATGTGAAAGTGTTTGCCCAGTA
>CAYVWC010000049.1:0-5512 GCA_964455415.1 uncultured Clostridium sp. | reverse complement strand
TTTATTAATTTATAAAAGTGACAGGAGTTAAATTCTCCTGCCACTCGAAACAAAGGCATATTCATCCCTTTTATATTCCAATATAGCATTTATCTTTTATGAATTTTTTTATTTGTTTTTCGTCTTTTCCTTCGTAATATAAAATAAGTAGCTGTTTAAATTCTTCTATTTGTTCTACTGGAATTACTATAAGTCCTCCTCCTTTTGAGATTAAATAATGATTGCAAAAAATTACTGCTGTTCTTTTATTTCCGTCAATAAATACTTGCTTTTTCATTATATATAACAATAATTCTATTGCTTTATCCAATTGTTCTATGTTTTTATTGATAATTTCATCTATTTCTTCTTTTACTACACTTTCAATTGGTAATTCTGGTTTCCATTTTGTTCCACCAATGCTTACTGGTACATTTCTTATTTTTCCTGCTGAATAATAAAATCCTTCTTCTATCATCTTATTTATTTCACACAATAATCCAAAATTAGTATCACTTAAAATAACATTTTTATTTAATATAAATTCCCAGGCATGTTTTAAATTTACAATTTTTAGTATGTCTTCTGGTGTCATGTTATTTACTTTTCCACCTTCAATAATACTTTCAGTATCTGCATATGTAGTAGCAACTCCTTCTAAGATAGATTGCTTGTAAATTGTATCTACTAGATGTCTTCTTGCAAAGTCTATACTTTTTTCTACTTGTATAGAAAGTTCTTCTTCAACATAATTTAATTGTTTTAATTTCTTATTTATTTCTCTTATTTGTTTTTTTAATTCTTTTGCTTTTATACTATTATTTAATATTAAGTTATATAGTTCATCAGAATATTCACCCACATATTTAGTTAAAGCTATTCCGTTTTCTCTATAATGCACATATATATATTTATTTGCATCTTTTTCTCTTATTTCTACTGCTCCATATGCAAGAGTTTGCAATTGTTCTTCTAAAAGCTGTTTATTTTGAAGAAGGCTCATAATTTCAATTTTTTCTTCCATATTTACCCCCTTAAATTATGAGATTTTGACTAATTTTTTTGTCCTACATTTATATTATACCATAATAATTAAAAGATGTGAAACTTTTTTGATTGTTTCATCAAAAATTGTTTCACATTTTTGTTTTATGAATATTAGTTAGAATTAATATTTAATTCATTATCTTATCGCTGTTAATTATTCACATCTTAGCATATATGTATAATACATTTTAATCCTCACTCTAAATTGATTTAAGTTTAAGTTTTCTTTTTATAAACTTAGTTATTTCTACTAATACAAGTGGTAATAAAGATAACCCTATAGTTATTAGCCATTCCATTGGTTTTAGTAAGCTTAGACTAAATATATCTCTCATAAAAGGTACAAATAATATCACAAATAAAATTGCAAATGACACAACAATCGCTAAGAATAATGATTTATTATGCCCATTTCCTCTTGTAAATACTGATTCAGTATTTGAACGTTGACTAAACGCATGGAATAATTGTGATACTGATAGAACGACAAATGCCATTGTCTGCCCTACAATATGACTATCTGTTCTTAATCCTATTTGATAAGCAATTATTGTTGCAATCATGATATATATACCATGTAATATAACTCTTGCAACTAATGCTTTTTCAAATAAACTTCCTGATTTAACAGGCTTCTCTTTCATTATGTTTTTACTTGCTGGATCTACTCCTAAAGCCAATGCTGGCAAAGAGTCTGTCGCCAAGTTAATACATAAAATATGTATAGCAAGTATTGGTGCATCCCAGTTAAGTAATGTTGCAATAAATAGTGTTAAGATTTCTGCAATATTTCCTGCAAGCAAGAATTGTATAACCTTTTGTATGTTTCTATAAACTCTTCTTCCTTCTTTTACTGCATAAACAATAGTTGTGAAATCATCATCTAGTAATATCATATCAGATGAGTCTTTTGCTACATCTGTTCCGTTTATTCCCATTGCAATTCCAATGTCAGCTGCTTTTAAGGCTGGAGCGTCATTTACTCCGTCTCCTGTCATTGCTGCAACTTCTCCAGTTCTTTTTAGTGATTGTATGATTCTAAGTTTATGTTTTGGAGATACACGAGCATAAACAGTTGTATTTGAAACTACTTCATCAAGCTCTTCATCTGTCATTTCATCTAGGTCATCGCCTGATAAAGAATTATTTCCTTCTTCATAAATCCCAAGTTCTTTTGCAATAGTTGTTGCTGTAATTAAATGGTCTCCTGTAATCATTACAGTTCTTATTCCTGCATTTTTACAAGTTTTTATTGATTTCATAACTTCAGGTCTTGGTGGATCTATCATCCCACACATTCCAATAAAAGTTAAATCATATTCAATATTTGCATCTTCATCTTCTGGAACTTCGCTTAATATTTTTTTAGCAAATCCTAATGTTCTTAAAGCTTTTGAAGACATTTTTGTTGATAATTCTAATATTTTTTCTCTATCTTCATTTGTTATTTCTCTTTCTCCATTTGGTGTCATTATCTTTGTGCATAGTTCTAACATTTCATCTACTGCACCTTTTGTATATGCAACAATTTCGCCATTTATTTTGTGAACTGTTGTCATCATTTTTCTATCTGAATCAAAAGGTTTTTCAAACTCACGTGGATATGTTTCTTCTAGTTCTTCTTGGTCTATTTTAAAGTCGTCTTCTGCTAAGAAAATTAATGCTCCTTCTGTTGGGTCTCCAAGTATTGCATGATTTTTATCTGGGTCAATAGATGCGTCATTACATAATGCTCCAGATAATACTATTTCTCTATAATCGTCTTTTTCGTCATTATTTAAGTCTTTAACTTCTTTAAATCTGTTGTTTTTAATATCTGGCTCTATTGCAAGTACGGTTACTTTCATTTTATTTTGTGTAAGTGTTCCTGTTTTATCTGAACATATAACTGTACTACTTCCTAATGTTTCAACTGCAGGTAATTTTCTTACCAACGCATTTTCTTTTGCCATACGTTTTACACCTAATGCCATAACAATTGTTGCCGTTGCAGGTAATCCTTCTGGAATTATTGATATTGCAAGACTTATTGCTGTCATAAATAGTGGTAAAACTGGTCTATTATATAAAAGTCCTATTGAAAATATTAATACACAAACGATTGCTCCTACTATGCTTAGTGTTTTTCCTACCTTTGCAAGTTTCCTTTTTAAAGGAGTATCAAAATCATCTTCTTCATTTAACATATCTGCGATATTTCCAACTTCGGTGTCCATACCTGTTGCAACAACTACACCTGTTCCTCTTCCATATGTTATTAGAGATGATGTATATACCATGTTGGTTCTATCTCCTAATGGACTTTCCTTTTTTACTTCTTCGTCAGCATCTTTTTCTACTGGTACAGATTCTCCTGTAAGAGATGCTTCCTGTACTTTTAGGTTTGCTGATTCAATTAATCTAATATCTGCAGGCACCATCCCTCCTGCTTCAAGTATTACAATGTCTCCTACTACAATTTCTTTTGAAGATACTAAACTATCTTCTCCTTGTCTAAATACACGAGCACTTGGTGCACTCATGCTTTTTAGAGCTTCTATTGAAGCTTCTGCTTTTCTTTCTTGTACAACACTTATGATAGTGTTTACAAATACGATAAATAATATGACAAAGCCTTCTACTAATTCATTTAATATAAATGATAAAATAGCTGCACCAATTAATATAAGTATCATTGGGTCTATAAGTTCTTTCCAGATAAGCTCAAAAATTGTTTTTCTTTTTTTGCTATTTAGTTCATTATATCCGTTCTTTTTCAGCCTATCTTCTGCTTCTTTGTCACTTAGTCCCTCCTCTGTTGTTCCTAATTTCTCCAGTACTTTTTCAATCGGCATGGAGTGCCAATCATCTTTGTTACTTTTCAAAATTAAATATTCACTCTCCTTAAATTTAAAATATTATATCAATTATAATATATATTTTATATAATAGCAACTAGAATTTAATTATTTCTTCCCATGTTAGGTCATTTTTGCCGAAGTGTCCATAATTTGTTGTTTTTGTAAATATTGGTTTTCTTAAATCTAAGTATTTTATAATTCCGTCTGGTGTTAAATCAAATTTGTTTTCTATTTTTTCTATTATTTCTTTTTCAGATATTGTATTTGTTCCAAATGTATTTACACATATTGAAATTGGTTTTGCAATACCAATACCATAGGAAATTTGTATTTCACATTTTTTTGCATATCCATTTGCAACAACATTTTTTGCAATATGACGTAGCATGTATGCTGCACTTCTGTCTACTTTTGTTGCATCTTTCCCAGAAAATGCTCCACCTCCATGACGAGCATATCCACCATAAGTATCAACTATTATTTTTCTTCCGAGTAAGTCCTGTATCTCCAAGAGGTCCGCCAATTACAAACCTTCCTGTTGGGTTTATGTAATATTTGGTATTTTCGTCTAAGTATTTTTCAGGAACTACTTTTTTTATCACTTCTTCTATTATGTCTTTTCTGACCTTTTCAAGTGAGACATCTTCATCATGTTGGTTTGATATTAGGATTGTTTCTATTCTTTTTGGTTTATCATTTTCATATTCCACAGTGACTTGTGTTTTTCCGTCTGGTCCTAAGTAAGTAAATCCTTCCTTTTTCCTTAACTCTGATAATCTTTTAGATAATTTGTGTGCAAGATTTATCGCAAATGGCATATACTCTTCTGTTTCATCTGTTGCAAACCCAAACATAATGCCTTGATCTCCTGCTCCTCCTACATCAACACCTTGTGCTATGTCTAAACTTTGTTTGGTTAGGTTTACATCTATTATACAGTTTTCTACATCAATATCTATTCCCTTTCCTTTATATCCTATTTTTTTTAGTACATCTCTTGCAATTTTTTCTGCATCTATTTTTGCATTTGTTGTAAGCTGACCTGCAATTGTAATTTTGTCATTTGAAGCAAAAGTTTCAACTGCAACTCTTGAAAACTTATCTTGTTTTAAGCATTCATCTAAAATTGTATCTGATATTAAATCACATAATTTGTCTGGGTGTCCTTCTGTAACACTTTCTGAGGTAAATAAATATTTATCCATAATATTATCCTTTCTATTTTTAATATAAAAGAAAAAAACTCTGCTATAAGCAGAGAATAATGTTTCTTTATACATCATCATTCAAAGCTTATGCTTTGGCGGTTTTAGCACCTTGCGTATTGTAGGTTGCTGTGGGGTCAATAAGCCGCGTCTTTCGCCCACTCTTGATAATGAATATATTGTACCAGTAAATTCGACATATGTCAACAATTTTTCATGAATTTGGCAATAGAATAGACCTCTAAGATTAAATCCTAAAGGTCTATGGTGGTTTATATATGATTTTTAATCATATTCCTATTATACCTCTAAATTTGTAAAAGTAAAGAGTTTTTTGAAAATTTTTATAATTTTTTTCAAAATATCTATCACTTCGGTCTTGTCAAGATTGGTGTGGTGCGACTGTGCAGGTTGCACCACACCATATTCTATACCCTCACC
>CAYVWC010000048.1:0-5881 GCA_964455415.1 uncultured Clostridium sp. | reverse complement strand
TTAATATAAAAATAGTGGTGAGTATGTGTGAAAATATTAGAGATAATTTTAATTGGAATAGGGCTTGCAATGGATGCTTTTGCAGTATCAATTTGCAAAGGTTTATCTATGAAAAAACTAGATGTAAAAAATGTTATGATAATTGCAACATATTTTTCAATATTTCAAGCCTTTATGCCGATAATTGGATACTTCTTAGGAAAAAGTTTTGAAAGTTTTGTTATACAAATTGATCATTGGATTTCATTTGTGCTACTTGTTTTTATTGGAATAAACATGATTAAGGAGGTCTTTGAAGAAAATCAAGAAACAAATAATGATGACATAAGTTTTAGAGAAATGCTTATACTTGCAATTGCAACAAGCATTGATGCTTTTGCTGTTCGGAATAACTTTTGCAGTATTAGGAACAAATATAATGATTCCATCATTTATCATAGGAATAATAACATTTTTAATCACGACAATAGGGGTTATAATAGGAAATAGATTTGGAAATAATCTTGAAAAAAGAGCTAAAATCTTTGGCGGAATAATCTTGATAGTTATAGGTATAAAAATTTTAATAGAACATCTATTTTTTTAAAATTATCTTAATTTGTTCTTAATTGTTGAAACTGTTTATTTCACAAAGCCAGATAAAGTTCATACATTATTTGAGACCGAAATAGAAAAAAAGATGTGGGTTCTTCCTGTATCAGAGTTATTTATGAAAGTAATGAAAAACAAGATAAAATTGATAATACAATAGATAAGCTTAAAGAAAAATATGGATATGACTTTATAACTAGAGCAAGCGAGTTAAATATAGAAAAAACAGTTAAAATAAAGAGAAAGGATTAATTTACCTTTTTTCACAAAAAATACACAAAATAACTATTGTAAATTAACAAACTATATATATAATGCAATTATCAAAAGAGAAAGGAGGAGATTAAGAGAGAAGAACTAATGTTAAAAAAAGAGGAAAGTTTAATATCTAATAGTTTAATACCTATCAATGTTAGAGATACAGAATTTCATAAATTAATTGCTTTATATGAAAAAGCTTTAAACAAACTTTTAGATGAATTATATATACTTAAAGAATATGCAAAAGAGATATATGAATATGATTTGTTTAATACAATCACAAGTAGAATAAAAACACCTAAGAGTATATTAAATAAAATGAAAAGGAAAAACTATGAATTAAATTATAAAAATCTGGTTCAAAACATTGATGATATTGCAGGAATTAGAATTTCGTGTCCGCTTAAAACTGATATTTTTACAATAAAAGAATTAATTGAAAGAGTGGAAGATATAAGAGTAATAGAAGAGAAAGACTACATATCATCTCCAAAAGAAAGTGGATATTCAGCATACCATTTAATTGTAGAAGTTCCTATAGAATTTAAAGATAAAGAAATCTATATTAAATGTGAAATTCAAATAAGAACAATGGCAATGGACTTCTGGGCAACTACTGAACACAAAATGAGGTATAAATCAAAAAAGAAAATATCATGGTTAGATTCTAAAAAGCTAACATGGTATGCAAAAATAATAAATATATTAGATACAAAACTTTCAAACCTATATGCAAAACAATAATATAATAATAGATAATAAAGAGTTGCTTTACAGATATAATGTAAAGCACTTTTATATATGCTTAACATATATTTAAAATTAGCTTGATTTTACTAGACATAAGAAACATTAAATGGTATAATACTTACATAATAATCTTCAGGGCAGAGTGAAATTCTCTACCGGTGGTATAGCCCACGAGCTTTAAAGCTGATTTGGTGAGCAAAAGCAATTCCAAAGCCGACAGTATAGTCTGGATGAAAGAAGAAAAATATATAAGTATATGCCTACATATACTTATTTTGTGTAAGCTCTGAAAATTGTTCAGAGCTTATTGTTTTAGTGTAGAGGAGGTATTTGCTTGGAAGAATATATGAAAATGGCAATAGAACTTGCTAAAAAAGGAATACGGACATACTTCTCCAAACCCTATTGTTGGTTGTGTCATAGTGAAAAACAATAAAATAATAGGCAAAGGTTATCATGAAAAATACGGCTCATATCATGCAGAAAGAAACGCATTATTAAATACAAGTGAAAACCCAGAAAATTCAGATTTATATGTAACACTTGAACCTTGTGCACATTTTGGGAAAACACCTCCTTGCGTTGATATAATAATAGAGAAAAAGATAAAAAGAGTGATAATAGGAGCTAAAGATCCAAACCCTTTAGTTTCTGGAAAAGGAATAGAAAAACTAAAAAATGCAGGGATAGAAGTAATATGTGGTATCTTAGGAGAAGAGTGCCTAAAATTAAATGAAATATTTTTCCATTATATTAAGACTCGGAACACCATTTGTTGCCCTAAAATATGCTATGACACTTGACGGAAAAATTGCAACATATACAGGAGATTCTAAATGGATAACAGGAGAACAAGCAAGAAAAGACGTACATAATCTTAGAAAAAAATATTCTGCAATTTTAGTACGGAATAAATACAGTAAAAAAAGATGATCCAATGCTAAATTGTAGAATAGAAAAAAATGTAGATCCGATTAGAATAATATGTGATACAAATTTGGATATATCACTTGAAAGTAATATAGTAAAAACTGCAAAAGAAATAAGGACAATAGTTGCATATTCAAATGAACCAAAAGACAATAAAATAGATGAATTAAAAAATATGAAAGTAGAACTGATAAAAATACCATATAACAATGGCATAGATCTAAAAATATTAATGAACACTCTTGGAAAAATGAAAATAGACAGTGTTTTAATAGAAGGAGGAGGAAATATTAACGCCTCTGCACTTTCAGCTAAAATTGTAAATAAAGTATATTCATATATTGCTCCTAAAATAATAGGAGGAAAAGAAAGTCTATCACCAGTAACAGGGAAAGGGCTAGAATATATAAAAGATGCTATAACGCTTGACAAAATGAACTTTGAGAAAATAGGTGATGATATTTTAATTACTGGATATATAAAATAAGAAGGGAGAAAAGCAAGTGTTCACAGGGATTATTGAAGAAGTTGGGAAAATAGAAAATATATCTATTCTAGGAAACTCTGCAAAATTAAAAGTAAACTGTCAAAATGTTCTTGAAGGAACAAAGATAGGAGATAGTATATCTCTAAATGGGATATGTCTAACTGTAACAAAAATTGATAAAAATTCTTATGAAACAGATGTTATGCCAGAAACCATGAATAGAAGTTCATTAAAAGCGTTAAAAAAGAACGACTATGTAAACTTAGAAAGAGCTTTAAAAGTAGACGGAAGACTGGGAGGACACATAGTTTCAGGGCATATTGACGGAGTAGGAATAATTGAAAATATAAAAGAAGATGAAAATGCTATTTGGTACACTATAAGTACTACTGATGAACTGCTTAAATACATAGTAGAAAAGGGATCTATTGCAATTGACGGTATAAGCTTAACTGTTGCAGAAGTTAATAAGAAAAATTTAAAAGTATCTATTATTCCACATACTCAAAAAGAAACAAATTTGCAATATAAGAGAAATAAAGAAATAGTAAATATAGAGTGTGATATTGTAGGAAAGTATGTTGAAAAATTATTAAAAAGTAAAGAAACAACTGAAATTACCAGAGAATTTTTAATAGAAAATGGATTTTAGGAAGGAGAGAAAATGAAGGATTTATCAAAAGTAGAAAAAGCAATAGCAGATATAAAACAAGGTAAAATAATTATTGTAACTGATGATGAAGACAGAGAAAATGAAGGAGACTTTATTTGTGCAGCAGAATTTGCAACCCCAGAAAATGTAAATTTTATGGCAAAGTTTGGAAAAGGATTAATATGTATGCCAATGAGTCATAAAATTTGTGAAAAACTTTCGTTAAAACCTATGGTTGACACAAATACTGATAATCATCAAACAGCTTTTATGACTTCAATAGATTATATTGGTACAACAACAGGAATATCAGCATATGAACGTTCAATTACAGCTATAAAAGCAGTAGAAGACGGAACAAACACTTTGGATTTTAGAAAGCCAGGTCATATGTTTCCATTAGAAGCAAAAGAAAATGGAGTATTGGAAAGAAATGGACATACAGAAGCAACTGTTGACATCATGAAAATTGCAGGACTTAAACAATGTGGACTTTGCTGTGAAATTATGGAGGAAGACGGACACATGATGAAAAACGATAGACTAGATGAACTTGCAAGAAAGTATGACTTAAGTAAAATAAGCATAAAAGAACTAATAGAATATAGACTAGAAACGGAAAAACAAGTTGAATTAAAAGCACAAGCAAATTTACCAACAAAGTATGGGGATTTTAAAATACATGCTTTTGAAAACAAACTAACTCATGAAGTCCATGTTGCACTAAGTATGGGCGATTTTAAAGAAGGAGAGGAGGTACTTTGTAGAATACATTCAAAATGTTTAACAGGAGATGTTTTTAGTTCTTGTAAGTGCGACTGTGGAGAACAACTAGATTTAGCACTTAAAAAAATTGCAGAAGAGAAAAAGGGTGTTGTTCTATATATGGAGCATGAAGGTAGAGGAATTGGAATAATAAATAAAATAAAAGCATACAAACTTCAAGAACAAGGACTAGATACTGTTGAAGCAAACTTAAAGCTAGGATTTAAAGCTGATTTAAGAGACTATAGAGATTCAGCAGAAATGCTTAAAATTTTAGGAATAACTAAAGTAAGACTTTTAACAAATAATCCTGCTAAATTGGAGGGATTAACAAAATATGGGATAGAAATATCTGCAAGAGAAAAAATTGAGGTTGAGCCTAATGAAATTGACTTTAATTATTTACTAACTAAACAAAATAAAATGGGACATTTAACAAACTACAATAATCTTGAGAATAAATAAAATTTTCAAGTTAATATATTTAGAAAGTGAGGAATTATAAAATGAAAGTATTAGAAGGAAACGTTGTAGGAAGCAATATGAAGATTGGAATAGTTGCTTCAAGATTTAATGAATTTATTGTTTCAAAATTAGTAGGAGGAGCAGAAGATGCACTAATAAGACATGGTGTTGAAAAAGATAATATTGAACTTGCTTGGGTTCCTGGTGCTTTTGAAATACCAATGATTGCCCAAAAAATGGCAGAATCAAACAAATATGATGCAATTATTGCTTTAGGAGCAGTAATAAAAGGAGCAACAGATCATTATAATTATGTTTGTGCAGAAGTAAGCAAAGGAATTGCTAGTGTTTCTATGAAAACTGAAGTTCCAGTACTATTTGGAGTACTTACAACAGACAATATTGAACAAGCAATTGAAAGAGCTGGAACAAAAGCAGGGAACAAAGGATATGATACAGCAGTTTCTGCAATTGAAATGGTTAATTTAATAAAAAATCTATAATTTCAAAATAGCCTTCTCTTTATTAAATTTCAATAAGAGAAGGCTTATTCTAACTTATAAATCAATATTTATTATATCAAAATTTTATATAATTAATTATATGGCTCTTTTGTATCTGTTAAATCTAAAATATAATCTACAGATGTGTTATATAACTTAGCAAGAATTATTAAAGTATCTAAAGGAATATCTCTTTTCCCTGTTTCATATCTTGAATATTGTTCTCTTTTCATATTTGTTATTTTTCCTATATATTCTTGAGTGTAATCATTGTCTTCTCTTAACTCTTTAAGTCTTTTTAAATACATTTTCTCTCCTTTAAAATTTTTTTTTATTTTCTCTATTGACATTGTAACCTTTTGGTCATATAATGTAGATATATGTAACCAAAAGGTTACTAATATATTGCAATCTAAATATTTAATTTCTCCTTATGGTTGGAAACCAAAGTGGTTAGGGTTTTGTTTGGTTTTGACT
>CAYVWC010000047.1:0-5939 GCA_964455415.1 uncultured Clostridium sp. | reverse complement strand
TGCGCTCCGCCCCGTAGTTGAAATCAATCTATCATCCGTGTCAATCGGAGCAGAAGGTACAGGAGAAAGCGGAGACCCATATAGTATCGAAGCAAAATCATAAATATTACAAAAATACGGGCTTGTCAGTTAGTGTGTAAATTTTAAAGAAGTGATGTGATAAACATAAAATCATATTACTTCTTTTAAATTGTCAATTTGAAACTTTACTTTGTAATCACTCATTTTTCTTAAAATAAGTAGATTTTTTAATAATTCTATGATATAATTCAAAAATAGTAATTACAAAGAAAGGAAGAAGATTATGGAAAAAATAAGAGGTTTTGAAGTAGCAAAAGGATTTGAAGATAAAGGAATAAATATGCCAGTACGTAAAACTAAGTTTTCAGCTGGATATGATATAGAAGCAGCGGAGGACATAGTAATTCCTTCTTTTAAAAAAGGGATGAATCCAACTCTTGTAAAAACAGGCTTAAAAGCATATATGCAAGAAGATGAATATTTGAAATTATGTAATAGAAGTTCAAACCCTAAGAAAAAAGGGTTGATACTTTCAAACAGTATAGGAATTGTTGACGCAGATTATTATGGAAATCCTGATAATGACGGACATATCATGTTCGCATTTTATAACATAAAAGAAGAAGATGTAGTTATAAAAAAAGGAGAATGCATAGGACAAGCAATTTTTGAAAAATTTTTAGTAACTGACAATGATACTGCCAACGAGGAACGTGTTGGAGGATTTGGTTCAACCAGTAAATAAAAGGAGAGGATAAAGAAAATGACAGCATTAGAAATTAGAAATAAATTTTTAAATTATTTTAAAAACCATGAACATAAAATAATTCCAAGTGCACCACTAATACCAGAAAATGATCCGTCAGTACTTTTCACAACTGCTGGTATGCATCCACTTGTACCATACTTGCTTGGAGAAAAGCATCCAGAAGGTAGACGACTTGCAGATTATCAAAAATGTTTAAGAACAGTAGATATTGACGAAGTTGGAGATAACAGACATCTTACTTTTTTTGAGATGCTAGGTAACTGGTCTTTAGGAGATTATTTCAAAAAAGAATCAATAAACTATAGTATAGAATTTTTGACAAAAGAACTTAATATTCCAATTGAAAAACTATCTGTAACATGTTTTGAAGGAGATGAAGATGCACCACGTGATGAAGAAACGGCCAAAATATGGGAAGAAGTTGGAATGCCAAAAGAAAGAATATATTATTTCGGGAAAAAAGACAATTGGTGGATAGCAGGAGAAGAAGGACCATGTGGACCAGATACGGAAATATTTTATGATACAGGAAAAACAGCATGTTCTGAAAATTGTAATCCAGCATGTGACTGCGGAAAATATGTAGAAATATGGAATAATGTATTTATGGAATATTATAAAAAATCAGACGGCACATATACTAAATTAAAACAAAGAAATGTTGACACAGGATTAGGACTAGAAAGAATAAATATGCTTCTTCAAGGAAAAGAAACACCTTTTGATACAGAAATATTTAAACCAATAATGGATAAATTACAAGAAAGTGCAAAAAAAGACATGTTAGAAAGTAGAAGAATTGTTGCAGAACATTTAAGATCTAGTATAATGATTATTGCAGACGGAGGAAAACCAAGCAATATTGATAGAGGATATATATTAAGAAGATTAATAAGAAGGATGATAAGACATCTAAATAAACTTGAAATTGATTTATCTGAACTAAAAAATCTAGTTGAATTAAATATTGAAAACTTAAAAGAAATGTATCCAGAGCTTAAAGAAAATAGGGAAAATATTATAAATACAATTATTGAAGAAAAAGACAAATTTGTAAAAACTTTAGAAAATGGCGAAAGAGAATTACAAAAAGAACTAAATAAATTAAGAGAGAAAAATGTAGACACATTATCTGCAGAAGAAGTTTTTAGATTATATGAAACATATGGATTCCCACCAGAAGTAACTAAGGAGATTGCAAAGGAAAATGAGTTCAAGGTAGACTTAGAGGGACTTGACCGTTTGTTTAAAGAACATCAAGAAAAATCAAGACTTGGTTCAGAACAAAAATTCAAAGGTGGACTTGCAGATCAAAGTGAAGAATCAATTGCATATCATACAGCAACACATTTACTACATAAAGCTCTTCAAATAGTATTAGGCGAACATGCTGTACAAAAAGGTTCAAATATCACAAGTGAAAGATTAAGATTTGATTTTGTGCATCCTCAAAAGGTCACAAAGGAGGAACTAGAAGAAGTAGAGAAAATAGTAAATGAACAAATAAAAAGAGATTTACCAGTGACTTGTGAAGAGATGAGTTATGAGGATGCCAAAAAAGCAAATGCTATTGGACTATTTAGCAATAAATATGGAGATAAAGTAAAAGTATATACCATAGGGGACTTTAGCAAGGAAATTTGCGGTGGACCACATGTAACACATACAGGGGTTTTAGGAACATTTAAGATAAAAAAAGAAGAGGCTTCATCTGCTGGTGTAAGACGTATTAAGGCAATATTGATAAAATAATAGAAGAAAGGAAAAGTGTTTAAATTATGGAGAATTGTATATTTTGTAAAATAATTAATAAAGAAATTCCAAGTACTCTAATTTATGAAGATGATAAAGTTTTAGCTTTTAAAGATATAAATCCACAAGCACCTATTCATATTATTGTAATACCAAAAGAACATGTTGAAAATGTGCTAGAGGCAGAAGTATCAAGCATATCAAATATATTTGATGCAATACAAAAAATTGCTAAAGAACAAGGAATAGAAGAAACTGGTTTCAGAATTATTAGCAATTGTGGAGAAGATGCAGGACAAACAGTAAAACATTTACATTTTCATATACTTGCAGGAACTAAGTTAGGAGAAAAAATAATTTAGTATAAATAAGCATATTTTATGTACAAATAATGAAAAATGTGTTATAATAAATATATATGATAAAAATTATGTAGAAGGAGGATGAATTATGTTTAATAGTAAGTTTAATACATTGCTAACAGTATTATTAGTAATCGCAATAATTGCAATAGTTGGACTTATAGCCTATTTTGGATATTCTATTTATAGTAAATATTACATAAATGCAGCTGCAAAAGAAGCTATAGACGCATTTGAGCAGGCAATTGGAAATACAGTAACTCCTTCAACAGACGATAATGAAGTAGACGGAAATGTAACAATCGGTGGGGTATCAGAAGGAGAATCAATATATCAAAATCAAACTACAGGTACTACAACAACATATTATGGATATAATGTAATAGGAACAATATCAATACCAGCGATAGATATTGAATATCCAATACTTGAAAAAGTTACAACTAGATCTTTAAAAGTTGCGGTAGCGTATCTTTCAGGAGCTGGAATAAATCAAGTTGGAAATACAGTTATTCAAGGACATAATTATAGAAACGGATTATTCTTCTCTAACTTGAGTAGTTTGTCAATAGGAGATAAAATATATATTAAAGATACAACAGGAACAGAAGTGACATACGAAGTTTATAGAAACTTTACTGCAGAAGATACTGATACAAGCTTCTATAATAGAGATACAGAAGGAAAGAGAGAAATAACATTGTCTACATGTACAGAGGATTCTACAGTAAGAACTATAATACTTGCAAGTGAAGTATAAAAATTTTAGCTATCTGGACGATTGCTTTAGCAATTCTCTTAGATAAACAGGTGCTTTTTAGAAAAGCACCTGATTTTTTTAGTATATAGAATTTATTTTATAACAACAACTCTTTTTTCTTTTATAAATTTGAATATATTAAATGACAGTAACAAAATACAATATATTGCTATAAATATTAAGATTTTGAAGATTACAAACCCAACATCATATTCTATATAATTATCGATTGCATCAAATAAAAACTTAGTTACTAAGACAAGCATACAAGGAATAATCACATAAGAGATATAGTCAAAGTGAAATTTAGTTACTTTATATAATTGAATTAAACTAATTGTAAAATTAAGTATTTCACTAATTACAATTGTTGCGATATATCCATAAATACCATGAATTGGAACAATAGTATAAATTAGAATAATTGTTAGAAATAAATCAAATATATTACAAAACATTACGCCAATTTGTTTATCTAATCCTCGAAGCATAGCATCAATAATTTTATCTAGGTATATAAGAATAATTAGCGGACATAAAATAATTAAAAATTCTGATATCTCAAGATTGTTATATATTAAGTAACATAACTCTTCTGTAAAAGTTAGAAATATGCCTATTACACAAATACTAAAAAATGATGTGAATTTAAAAATGAAAGCAATTATTTGGTTCATTCTATCAAAATCTTTATTTATATTATATCGTGCAAATTCTGGGATTAAAAGATTTGCGCAAGATGTAATAATTATACATGGAAACATTAGAATTGGCATGGTCATACCATTAATTAGCCCATATTGTGATAAAGCTTTATCACAGGTGGAAGAGTGTTTTTCTAAACTGAAAGGTATTAAGAGCTGTTTTAAAGTTGATAATCCAGAACGTACATAAGATGTAATAGCAACTGGAAAAGCAATTCTTAATATTTTTTTAAAATAACTATTATTATATTTGCTATTGATGTTTGCTATTTTTTTTCTATCAATTAGATATAAAACATAAGTAAAAATAAATTCAAATATAGTTGAAATTGTTGTTGCAAGAATTAGATAAGTGCAAACTATACTTAAATTTGATACTGGTAATACATATAAAAGATAACATGTTAGAATAACCTGAAAAATCATTGAAAGCCCCCTACTAAGAGAGGTCTTTGATACTCTTCTTACTCCTGTAAAATAGCCGTGTTAATGATGTTGTGAGTGAATTGAAAGGAAGACTTATTGCCATAACATATATTGGCATGTTTGTAACTTTACCATGTAAAAGTACAGAAGATAGATATGGAGCAGCAATAATAAAACAAATACATGCAATAGTACCAAATGATAAGCTGTATATAATACATTTTTTCATTGCAATTTTTATACCGTCTTCCGAGAATTTCCGTCAAGTTCTTCTGCAACAATTCTTGTTGCAGCTAGACTTATCCCAGAATTAGCAAAAGTGATAGCAAATGTATAAATTGACATTATTAGTTCAAAAATACCGAGAACCTTCGCTACCGAGCTTATTAGCAACATATACACTAAAGAAGATATTAACACAGCTCATAAAAAGAGAAGTTAGTGTTAGAATCATTGTATTAAACAAAAAAAGCTTAAATCTACTCATATAATAAATTTATTAATTTGAAAAAATAATATGATAAGAAGTTAAAAAATTATAAATTTATTGTAAAAATATCAAAAATTTGTTTGACAATTATTTGTTTTTATGATATTATGAAAAAAATATTTAAGGAGTGATGAGTGTGGGGAGAAAAAAAAGTACAGTCGAATTGAATAAAAGAGAAAAAGCAATACTAAAATTTATTGAAAAGCAAATGGAAAAAGTAGGATATGCACCTTCAGTCAGAGAAATCGGAAAAGCTGTGGGATTAAAGTCAACAGCAACTGTTCATGGATACTTATCAAAATTGGAACAAAAAGGGTATATTAAGAAAGAAAATCAAAAGGGAAGAACATTAAGATTATTGAAAGGTGGTTCTGAAAATAAGAAACAAGAAAAAATTAAGGAAGTATATAGTTCTAAAGAACTAGTTGAGGTTCCAGTAATAGGAAAAATAACAGCAGGTGCTCCAATTCTTGCAGTAGAAAATGTAACAGATACATTTCCAATACCAGTTGATTTTGTTGGAAATTCAGAAAGTTTTATGCTTGTTGTAAGAGGAGAAAGTATGATAGAAGCAGGAATTTTAGATGGAGATTACATATTGGTAAAAAGACAAAACACTGCAAATAATGGAGAAATTGTTGTGGCATTAATAGAA
>CAYVWC010000046.1:0-6039 GCA_964455415.1 uncultured Clostridium sp. | reverse complement strand
ATGTAACACCAATTCCACATAATGGTTGCAGACCACCAAAAAGAAGAAGAGTATAGAATAAAGAGAAAGAAAGAGGTGTAAAAAATACATGTCAAGATATAAAGACGAACAATGTCGTATATGTCGTAGAGAGGGACAAAAATTATTCTTAAAAGGTGCTAGATGTTATACAGATAAATGTGCAATAGCAAGAAGAAATTATGCCCCAGGAGAACACGGACAAAAGAAAGCAAAACTTTCAGAATATGGTATCCAATTAAGAGAAAAACAAAAAACAAAAGCTTTTTATGGAGTAAGAGAAGATCAATTCAGAAAATATTTTGAAATGGCTGCAAATAAAAAAGGAGTAACAGGTGAAAATTTACTACAAATACTAGAAAGCAGACTAGATAACGTTGTATATAGATTAGGATATGGTTCTTCAAGACCACAAGCAAGACAACTTGTAAATCATGGATTATTTGAAGTTAACGGTAAAAAAGTTAGTATACCATCTTATCTAGTAAAAGCAGGAGATGTAATTAAGGTTAGAGAAATAAAGAAAGACAAATCAATTATTAAAGAAAACGTAGAAGTAAATGCTTCAAGACCTGTTCCAGCATGGTTAGAAAAAAATGCCAATGAATTAAGTGGTAAAGTAGTAAGATTAGCATCAAGAGAAGATGTAGATATTCCAGTAGAAGAACATTTAATAGTAGAGCTATACTCTAAATAATAGCTAGAAGTTAGATAATTAGAAATATAAACCTGAAGAAAAATGATAAGTAATAAAAAAGAAAAGGTGAAGTAGAGTATAAAAGGTAAAAGATTAGAAAATAGTTCTAACAACTAACCTCTAATCTCTAACTTCTAAAATAGGAGGTAAAAATGATAGAATTTGAAAAGCCAAATATTGAATGTACAAATATGGATGAACAAAATAACTATGCAAAATTTGTTTGTGAACCATTAGAGAGAGGATATGGTGTAACAATAGGAAATTCTTTAAGAAGAATATTACTTTCATCTCTACCAGGTTGTGCAATAACAAGTATAAGAATTGACGGAGTGGTTCATGAATTTTCAACAGTGCCAAATGTAGTTGAAGATGTTTCTGAAATAATTGTAAATTTAAAAGGTGTTAGATTCAAATCATATGACAATGAAGAAAAAACTATAAAAGTTGATTTCAAAGGAGAAGGAGAAGTTACAGCAGGAGATATTATAACTGACGGAACAATAGAAGTATTAAATCCAGAATTACATATAGCTACAGTTGCTGAAGGTGGGCATCTTGTAATGGAAATGACAGTTGAAAAAGGTAGAGGATATAATACAGCTGCTAAAAACAAAAAAGAAAACCAAGACATATCTGTATTGCCAATAGATTCAATATTTACTCCTGTTAAAAAAGTGAACTATCAAGTAGAAAATACAAGAGTAGGTCAAATGGTTGACTTTGATAAACTAATAATCGAAGTGTGGACAGACGGAAGCTTAAAAGCTTATGAAGCAATAAGCTTAGCTGCTAAAGTTATAACAGAACACTTAGCATTATTTATAGATTTATCAGAAGCTGCTAAAAATACTCAAATCATGGTAGAAAAAGAAGAATCTAAAACTGCAAGAGTACTAGAAATGTCAATAGAAGATCTTGAATTAACAGTAAGAAGCTTCAACTGTTTAAAAAGAGCAGGAATTTCTACTGTACAAGATTTAGCAAATAAAACTGAAGCAGATATGATGAAAGTAAGAAATCTAGGTAAAAAATCATTAGACGAAGTAACAAACAAGTTACGTTCATTAGGTTTAGATTTTGCCCAAGAAGAATAAATTTAGAAAATAAACTTTACATTGCGTTGTTGGACTTTATTTGAAATGAAATCAATGTGCAAAAGTACCTCATTTATTTCAAATTTGTCCGCTTAGCACTGCTCGTTTCTTTTCCAAATTGAGTGATAGTTTTAACAATAATAAGCATTTTGTTAAAATTAAAGATGTTAAATAAGGAGGATATAATAAAGTGGCTAGAAATAGAAAATTAGGAAAAACAACAGCTCAAAGATTAGCGATGCTTAAAACACAAACAACAGATTTGCTATTAAATGGAAAAATAAAAACAACAGAAGCAAGAGCTAAAGAAGTAAAAGCGATTGCAGATAGTATAATATCACTTGCAATAAAAGAAAAAGATAACTTTGAAGAAGTTGAAGTAAAAGTTGTTCGTGCAAAATTAGATAGCAAAGGAAACAAAGTTACTGAAGTTGTAAAAAGCAAAAATGGTAAAGAATATCTAAAAGTTGTTAAAGAAGAAATAATAGAAAAAAGACAAAAAGATAATCCAACAAGACTAAATGCAAGAAGAAAAATAATGACAAAAATCAATAAAGTTAAAGATGAAAAAGGTAAAAATATAGATATACCTGCAAAGCTATTTAATGAAATAGCACCAAAATATGAGTCAAGAGTTGGTGGATATACAAGAATTATCAAACTAGGAAAAAGAAGAGGAGACTCAGCAGAAATCGTTTTACTTGAGTTATTATAATAATAAAAATATATAAAAGCCCTTGTTCACTTCAATTTGAATCTGGGTTTTTATTTTTTTACTATATTAAAAATTAAATTATTGTATTGAAATTTAATAGGATTTATGATATAAAAAATAATATAGAACACAAAATTAGGAGGAAAACAATGGATAAAAACGTAAACAAAGAGAAGAAAACAAAAGATAGAAAAAAATTTATAAGAGGAATAGTAGTAATAGTTATTGTTGGTGCATTATTACTATCAGTTGCAGCAACATTAATATATAATGTTATTTATTATGCAAGCTTATAAAAGTAAGATATAGCCTTCTTAAGGAAAGGGGAAAATATGAGTAATAGTTTAGTGAACGGAATATCAAACAATCTAGGTAATATAATAGTAGCATATGCACAAGAGCTATATACAAACCCTTTAAAATTAGTAACATTAATAATAGATATTACAATTGTAATTTTATTATTCACAAAATTATCTAAAATAGTCAAAGATTCAAGAGCAGGGCAACTTCTTAGAGGTATTTTACTAATAATAGTAGCTATGGCACTAAGTTCTATTTTACAATTAAATATTTTAAACTATATACTAACATCATTTATGACATATGGTGTAGTATTAGTAGTACTTTTCCAACCAGAACTTAGAAGATCACTAGAAGAACTAGGAAGTAATAAACTAACTAGATTTTTTGGAATTGATAAAGATATAGCAACAAAAACCAAAGAAGAAATTTATAAGGTTGCAATAGCTGCTTTTGAGCTATCAAAATCAAAAACAGGAGCACTTATTGTTTTAGAAAGAGATATTGCAATAAAAGATATTATTGCAACAGGTATTTTTATGGATGCTGAAATATCCCCACAATTACTAGTTAATATATTTATTCCAAAAACACCACTTCATGACGGAGCTGTAGTAATCAGTGGCGGAAAAATTAAAGCAGCTGCTTGTATGCTTCCTTTAGCGGGAGATAAAGATATTGCAAGAGAACTTGGAACAAGACACAGAGCAGCAATAGGAATATCAAAAGAATCAGATGCAATAGCAGTAGTTGTATCAGAAGAAACGGGGCGAGTTTCTATTGCAAAAGACGGAGTGCTAATTGCAGATGTAAAAGAAGAGACATTAAAAAAGATATTAATAAAAAATTTAATAATAAAAAGAAATATAGATACAAAAGGGAAATTAAATGAATTTAAACAACAGATAAGAGAAGAAAAAAAGGATAAGACAGAAGAATAAATTTTTCTACCCTAAGTTTTAAATGTATAAGCTTAGGGTAAAATCATATATATAATACATTTTTTTCACAGTTAATTCACAAAAACGAGGTATTATATATATAGATTAAATAAAGTGGAGGTCATAAAAAATGGAAGAAAATGACAATACGTTTAAAAGTGTAAATAATCCTGTTAAAAAGAGAGGATTTGTAAAAGGAATATTTGTACCATTTTTATCAGGAATAGTAGGAGCAAGTTTAGTCATAGGAACATGCTTCGGAATACCAGAGATTAAAGAAGTAATTTTAGGAAGTGAAGAAACAACGGCACAAACAAGTACTCAAACAACTAATCAAGTTAATGCTACAGCCATATCTTTAACAGAATATTCAGAGACATCAACAGCTGTTGCAGCAAAGGTGCTACCTTCAATTGTTGGTATAGAAATAGAATATAGTGTAAGTTCAATATTCGGAAGTTCAACATCAAGTGCTTCAGGTTCAGGTATTATCATATCAGAAGATGGATATATATTAACAAATAATCACGTTGTAAGCACAAGTACTTCATCTTCATCTTCAAGTTCAACTAATAGCTATTATCAAGTTTCAAGTGCTACATCTATAAAAGTAAAACTATATAACGATGATACTGTTTATGAGGCAGAGATTGTAGGAACAGATGACCAAACAGACTTAGCAGTAATAAAAATAGATAAAACAGGGCTAACACCTGCAGAATTTGGAGATTCAGATAGTGTTCAAGTTGGAGAATTTGCTATGGCAATAGGAAGTCCACTAGGATTATCAACAAGTGTAACATGTGGAATAATAAGTGCGGTAAATGTAGAAATTACTACAACTGACAACGAAACATATAATGTTATACAAACAGATGCAGCAATAAACTCTGGAAATAGTGGTGGAGCATTAGTAAATAGTCAAGGGCAAGTAATAGGTATAAATACACTAAAACTTTCTGGAACAGGAATAGAAGGAATTGGATTTGCAATCCCTATAAATGATACAATTGATGTAATTGAACAGTTAATAGAACATAACAAAGTATTAAGACCATACGTAGGAATTACTGGAAGAACTATAGATGAAGAAACAGCAAAACAATATAACTTAGTGGAAGGAGTATATGTTCAATCTGTAGAAGACTTTTCAGCAGCTCAAATTGCAGGAATTAAAGCAGGAGATGTTATAGTAGAATTTGACGGAGAAGAAGTAACAAGTGTTGATGAAATTACTGAATTAAAGAATAATCACAGCATAGGAGATACTGTAACAGTAAAAATCTATAGAAATGGAGAATATAAAGAACTAGAATTAACGCTTGGAGAAGAACCATAGCAAACTAGAAAATCTTATCATATTAAAAAGACTTAAGCACATACTTAAGTCTTTTTTTTTGGATAAGGTCGTCTTTCATTTGTTAAATTTGCAATATAATCTATTGATGTATTATAATATTTTGCGAATATAACAATAGTATCCAAAGGAGGCATTCTTTCCCCACGTTCATATCTAATATATGAATTTTTTGAAATATATGCAATTTTTGCACATTGATCTTGTGTTAAATCATTATCTTCTCGTAATTCTTTAAGTCTTATTTTCATAGGACCACCTCAAATTTATTATATAAAAATACTCCATTTGGGGTTGACAAAATACTCCATATGGGGTATTATTTATTTGTAATTTATATTTTTCTCTTTATGGGTGGAAACCTGGTGGTTTGTAGTTTGTTGGTTTTAACTTTTACCATTTGGTTTCTAACCATAAGGAGAAACAAAGATATCTATAGATACAGAAGAATATAAAAGGACATAATAATATTTAGTAATATTATTTACTAAATTTAAGCAATATATGTATAAAATAAAAAACTAAGGAGGAAATCAAAACCAAACATGAAAAACAAAGTCAAACCAAACAAAAAAGCCTATGTAAATAGGTTTATTCAAGATTACCAAAAAGAAGTAAAACAAGAAAAAGGTATCACATTAATTGCCTTAATTGTAATGGTAATCATCCTAATAATACTAGTAGCAATAGTAATAAACGGAGTAACAGGAGACGAAGGAATACTAGTCTCAACAGAAACAGCAGCAGAAAACTACATAATAGAGCAGTATAGAGAACAAATACAACAGCTTGCACAAAGTATAATAATAAAAGATAGTATATTAGGAAAAGTCACAACAGTAACAAGCATGGCAGCAGATATGGAAGAAGAATCATGGATAAAATCAGCAGTGCCATATGAAGACACAAAA
>CAYVWC010000045.1:0-6248 GCA_964455415.1 uncultured Clostridium sp. | reverse complement strand
ACAAGGAGGAAGAAAACATCCTCATCAAGAATTATTACAAATAAACACATCAAATATATTATTTATCTGTGGAGGAGCTTTTGAAGGACTAGACAAAATTATAAATGAAAGAGTTGGGAAAAAAGGAATTGGATTTTCTGCAAAAATAGAAAGTAAAAAAGAAATTGATAAATATAAAATCTATGAAGAATTATTGCCACAAGATTTGCTTAAATTTGGATTAATCCCAGAATTTGTAGGAAGATTACCAATTGTAACAACATTAAGAGAATTAGATAAGGAAGCATTAATTAGAATAGTAACTGAACCTAAAAACGCACTAATAAAACAATACAAAAAATTATTAGAATTTGACGGAGTAGAGCTTGAATTTAAAGATGATGCAATATCTGCAATAGTTGATAAAGCAATTGAAAGAAGCACAGGAGCAAGAGGACTTCGTTCAATTATAGAAGAAATAATGAGAGATATAATGTTTGATATACCTTCTAACCCAAAAATTGAAAAATGTATTATCACAAAAGAAACAGTCTTAGGAAATGGAAAACCAGAACTAATTATTAATGAAAATAGAAAAGAGAAAAAGCACATAAAAAATAAAAAAGTAGTAAATAAAAATAATAGTAAAGAAACAGCCTAAATAATTGATAATTTTATACTTAATGAAAAGGGAGTTGCATGTATATGTATAAAAAAGTAGAGTTAAAAAATGGATTTGCAGGAAAAGAAATAGAAGTAAGAAATTTTTGGAAAGATCATGACATAATAAAGAAAAACTTTAACATGAATAAAGGAGAAAGATACTTTACATTTTATGATGGACCACCAACAGCAAATGGAAAACCACATGTTGGACATATTTTAACAAGAGTAATAAAAGATATTATCCCAAGATATAAAGTAATGAAAGGGTATCAAGTAATAAGAAAAGCAGGTTGGGATACTCACGGACTACCAGTAGAACTTGAAATAGAGAAAAAACTTGGAATATCTGGAAAAGCACAAATAGAAGAATACGGAATTGAAAAATTTATAAAAGATTGTAAACAAAGTGTATTCACATATGTATCTATGTGGGAAGATATGACCAATCAAATAGGATTTTGGGTAGATATGGATAACCCTTATGTTACATATCACAATGATTATATTGAATCTGTTTGGTGGGCACTAAAACAAATGTGGGATAAAGACTTGTTATATGAAGGATATAAGGTAATGCCATATTGTCCTAGATGTGGTACAGCCTTATCATCACATGAAGTCGCACAAGGATATAAAGATGTAAATGATTTAACATGTGTTGCAAAATTTGAATTAGAAGATAAACCGAACACATATGTACTAGCATGGACAACAACTCCATGGACTCTACCTTCAAACTTAGCACTATGTGTAAATCAATCATATACATATGTTGAAGCAAAAGTAAAAGAAACAAGCAATGAAAATGTAAATCCAGAAGAAACATATATATTAGCAAAAGACTTATGCGAAAAAGTGCTAGGAGAAAACTATGAAATCATAAAAGAATTTAAAGGAAAAGAACTACTTGGAAAAAAATATAAAAGATTAATGCCTTTTGCAAAAGTAGAAGGAAAAGCTTACGTTATAATACATGGAGATTATGTAAGCCTAGAAGAAGGAACAGGAATTGTACATACTGCACCAGCATATGGAGAAGAAGATAGTATTGTTGCAAATGAAAACGGAATAGCATTTGTAAACTTAGTAGACAAAGAAGGAAAATTCGTCTCAGAAGTAACACCTTGGGCAGGAAAATTTGTAAAAAAATGTGACGAAAGCATAATAAAATATTTAAAAGAAAACAATAAACTATTTAATTCTGAAAGACATATGCACTCATACCCACATTGTTGGAGATGTGACACACCACTACTATATTACCCAAAAGAAAGCTGGTTTGTTGCAATGTCAAAACTAAGAGATAAACTAGTTGAAAACAACAATAAAATTCATTGGCATCCAGATACAATTAGAACTGGAAGATTTGGGAAATTTGTTGAAAATGTAATAGACTGGTGTGTTTCTAGAGATAGATATTGGGGAACACCACTTCCAATATGGAGATGCGAATGTGGACACAAGGAATGTATAGGAAGTATAGAAGAACTAAAACAAAAAGGAATAAATGTGCCAAACGATATAGAACTTCATAAACCATATATAGATGATGTTCATCTAAAATGTTCAAAATGTGGAAAAGAAATGACAAGAACAAAAGAAGTTATAGATTGCTGGTTTGATTCTGGATCAATGCCTTTTGCACAATTACATTACCCATTTGAAAACAAGGAACTATTTGAAAAAAATTATCCAGCACAATTTATATCAGAAGCCGTTGACCAAACTAGAGGTTGGTTTTACACATTACTTGCAATATCAACAGCAATATTTGATAAAGCCTCTTTTGAAAATTGTATAGTTTTAGGACATGTATTAGATAAAAAAGGACTAAAAATGTCTAAATCTAAGGGAAATGTTGTAGACCCATTTGAAGTAATAAACAAAGAAGGAGCAGACGCAACAAGATGGCATTTCTATACAGCAAGTAGCCCATGGCTTCCAACTAGATTTTCTTTAGAAGATGTAGGAGATACATCAAGAAGATTTTTAGGAACTCTATGGAACGTATATTCTTTCTATGTTCTCTATGCAGAAATAGACAAAATAAATCCATTAAAATATGAAGATTTTAAATCTGAAAACGTAATGGATAAATGGATAATATCAAAACTAAATACTTTAATAAAAGAAGTAGATGAAGGACTAGATAAATATGATATAACAGGTTCTAGTTTAAAAATAGAGGAATTTGTTGACAACTTATCTAACTGGTACGTAAGACGTAATAGAAACAGATTTTGGGGAAATGAATTAACAGATGACAAACTTGGAGCATTTGTTACATTATATAGAACACTAGTTACACTTTCAAAGGTAATTGCACCATTTGTACCATTTATTGCAGAAGAAATATATCAAAATCTAGTAATAAGCCTAGACAATGAAGCAATAGAAAGTGTTCATTTGTGTAAATGGCCAGAAGTAGATAAAAAAGCTATTGATAAGAACCTAGAAAAAGAAATGGACTTAGCATATACACTAGTAAAACTTGGTAGAAGTGCAAGAAATCAAAGTAATATAAAAAATAGACAACCACTTTCAGAAATGTTAATTTCACTTGATACACTTCCAAAATATTATGGAGACATTATAAAGGATGAATTGAATATTAAGAAAGTTGAACTTGGAGCAGATTTATCAAAATACGTCAACTTTGAAATATTGCCAAACCTTCCAGTTTTAGGAAAAGAATACGGTAAGCTAATACCAAAAATAAAAGCTGAAATTGCAAAATGTGATCAAATGGAACTTGCAACTACAATAAATAATGGTGAAAGTAAAGAAATACAAATAGGAGACGAAAAAATCGAACTAAATAAAAATAACCTACTTGTAACAATGCAAGGAAAAGAAGGGTACGCATTTGCAGGAAATGGATTAATAGGAGTCGTACTTGATACAAATATTACAGAAGAATTAAAAGAAGAAGGATATGTAAGAGAAATAATATCAAAAGTTCAAAACCTAAGAAAAGAAAGAGGATTTGAAGTATTAGACAGAATATATTTGTATGTATCAGGAAATAAAATGCTTGAAGATGTAATAGTAAAGAACAAAGACATAATCAAGAAAGAAACATTGACAATAGATCTTATAATAAGAGAAAATATGGAACATTGTACAGAGTGTAATATAAATGGAGAAAAACTTATGATAGGAGTAGAAGTTGCAAAATAATGTCTAGTCGTGCATGGTTATTTTGACCATGCGCGACTTTTCATATATCAAGCCCATAAAAACATATTTAAGGAGATATAGAATAACTGGTCAATACAATTGACATATTATCCAACATATGATAATCTAGTATCGAAAACTAGATAGGAGAAATTAGTAAATTATGAAAAATGAAATATTATATCATGAAAAAGAATTTAAAGACCTAAAAGAAATGTTAAATAATTCAACAAAGGAATTTGCCAAAAATATCGCATTTGTAACAAAACATAAAGAAAATAAGGATGTAACATATGAAAATATAACATATGAAACACTAGGAAAAGAAATTAATTGCTTAGGTACAGCTTTAATTAATATGGGCTATAAAGATAAAAGAATTGCTGTAATTGGAAAAAACAGGTATGAGTGGGCACTTGCATACACAGCAGTAATTAACGGAGTTGGAATAGTAGTACCACTAGACAAAGGACTTCCTGAAGAAGAAATAGAAATCTCATTAAAAAAATCTGAAGCAGAAGTAATTATCTGTGAAGCAACATATATAGAAACTATTGAGAAAATTATTGAAAGAAAAGAAACATCTTTACAAAAAATAATTTCTATGGACGATGTAGAAGGAACAGAGACTATAAAAAAACTAATAAAAAAAGGCGAAGAGTTACTACAAAATGGAAATACAGAATATTTAGATATAGAAATAGACGCAGAGAAAATGTCAGCAATAGTTTTTACATCAGGAACAACTTCACTATCTAAAGCAGTAATGCTATCACATAAAAATATAGTTAGCAATATAAATGGTATGAAAAAAATTGTTAAAATGTATGACACTGATACTAACATTGCATTTTTGCCATATCATCATACATTTGGATCAACCGCAATGCTATTATTCTTATCAACAGGAACAAAAAATGTATTTTGTGACGGACTAAGACATATACAAGAAAACTTGAAAGAATATAAAGTAACAGTATTTGTATGTGTACCACTTCTAATAGAAGCAATATATAAAAAAATTGAAGCTGGAATTGAAGCAAAGGGAAAAACAAAACTAGTTAAAGTAGCAAAAGTAATTTCTAAAGTATTATTAAAATTTGGTATAGATATCAGAAGAAAATTGTTCAAGGAAATATTAGATGAACTTGGAGGAGAAATTAGATTTATAATAAGTGGAGCATCTAGTCTTGATAAAAAAGTAGCAAAAGGGCTAAATGAATTTGGAATACTTACTATTCAAGGATATGGACTTACAGAGACATCACCTGTATTAACAGCCGAAAATATAAAAGCAATAAAATATGGTTCAATAGGATATCCATTGCCAAATGTAGAAATAAAAATCAACAATCCAAATGAAGAAGGAATAGGAGAAATAATTGCCAAAGGACCAAATGTAATGCTTGGATATTATAAAGATGAAATAGCAACAAATGAAGTAATAAAAGATGGCTGGTTTTATACAGGAGACTTAGGGTATATGGATAAAGACGGAATAATATTTATTGCAGGAAGACAAAAAAATGTCATTGTACTAAAAAATCGGAAAAAATATATATCCAGAAGAACTTGAAGTTTTAATAAATAATCTTCCATATGTTGCTGAAAGCATGGTTTATGGAGAAGAAAAAGGCGACGATTTGGTTGTATCTGTAAAAATTGTATATAATAAAGAATATGTGGAATCTAAATATCCAAATATATCAGAAGAAGAATTAAGAAATATAGTCTGGAAAGATATAAAGCAGATAAACACAAAACTCCCTAAATATAAGTATATGAAAAAATTAATATTAACAGATGAACCTATGATAAAGACAACAACACAAAAAGTTAAAAGACAAGCAGAAATACAAAAAATGAAAGAAAACAAATAAAGTAGAGTAGAAAGAAGTAATATTACAAACTTCTTTCTACTTTTTGTTTAAAATACTTTTGTAAATTTTTTGTGAACACATCATTATAAAAAAACTCTAAAACATGTATTGTAGAGCCAAAAGCAAAAAAAATATATCTTTTTTTACAAAAAAAACTATTGCATAAATCAATAAATATTGTTATGATATATAAAGAGAAATTTAGACATAAATTTTGTAGCGAACAATTAACATGAGGAGTTAGATAAGATAAAAAATGATAGAGTTCAGAAATGTAAAGAAAAAATATTCTACAGGGACAGAAGCAGTACATAATGCAAACTTTTTAATAGAAAAAGGAGAGTTTGCTTTTCTAGTAGGATCTTCTGGATCAGGAAAATCTACACTTATAAAATTAATATTAAAAGAAGAAGAACCTACAGCTGGAAACATCATAATAAATGGTAGAGACACTACCTTTTTGAAAAAAAACAGGATACCATATCTTAGAAGAAGTATGGGAGTGGTTTTTCAAGACTTTAGATTACTACCTGATAAAACAGT
>CAYVWC010000044.1:0-7063 GCA_964455415.1 uncultured Clostridium sp. | reverse complement strand
AGAATATCAAGATCCAACTTTAATCATACAATAAAATTAACTTATTCTTAAATAGAAGCAATACGACTTGCTTCTATTTAATTTTTATGTTAATATAAATAAAAAAATAGAGGAAGATATAAATGGAAGATATATTGAAAAATTTAAACACGAAAATTTTAGGTAAAAATTTAATAGTATTAGAAGAGGTAGAATCAACCCAAAAATACATAAAAAACATATTAAAAGAAGCTCCAAATGGACTAGTTGTAGTTGCAGAAAACCAAACAGCAGGAATTGGAACAAATGGAAGAAAGTGGTATACAACCAAAGGAGAAAACTTGACATTTTCATTTTTACTTAATCCAAATTGTAATGTGAAAAATATTGAAAACTTGACAATAATGCTTGCAGAAACAATTGTGGGTACAATAAAAAAAATGTATGGATATGACTTAGATATAAAAAGTCCAAATGATATAATACTAAATGGTAAAAAAATGGGAGGAATTCTCACAGAAGCGTTTACACTAAAGGAGAAAATAGAACATATTGTTATAGGAATAGGACTAAATATTAATCAATTGGAATTCCAAGATGATATAAAAAACAAAGCTACATCATTAAGAAAAGAGTTTGGCATAGAATTTGATAAAAATAAAATACTTGAAAATCTATTAAACGAATTTGAAAAAATATATATGAAAATACTGTAAAAATTGCGTAAAAATAGTTGTAAAAATTAAGCAAAATTGATATACTATATATGTAATATTTTATTGAAAGGAATGGGGTAATTATGGAAAATGAGGAAAATGAAAAATTAGAAGAAATTAATGTTACAGCAGATAGCAGTGTGGTAATATCAGAAGAAGTTGTCTCAGTTATTGCAGGGGTTGCTGTTTCTGAAGTTAAAGGTGTAGTAGATACAGCAGGTGGATTTGCAGGAGGAATTTCAGAAGTATTAAGCGGTAAAAAGAAATTATCAAAAGGAATAAAAGTAGAAGTAGGAGAAAAAGAGACAAAAATAGATGTAAATATTATTGTTGAATACGGAACAAGAATACCAGACGTTGCCTTTGAAATACAAAACAAAGTTAAAAAAGCTGTAAAAGAAATGACAGGTTTAGACGTACTAGAAGTAAACGTACATGTACAAGGAGTTAGAACTCCTGCTGACATGGAAAATAAAGAAGAAGTATAAAAAATATAGAAAGAAATGGGTTATAAGGTATGAAACTATTAGATAAAATAATATTAATCTTGTTTTCAATAATAATATTAATAATTGCTATTGTTATGGTACTACTATTGTCAAGTTTAGTAGGTTTTTCTACAATTTCTAACTTGTATGCAAGAATAATTGCAAGTGATATGGCAACAAATGTAACACTAGGAATTTCAATTGTTTGTATATTACTTGCAGTAAAAGCAATATTCTTTGGTAGTAGTTCAAACCAAAACAAAGGAATGAATGGAGAGGGAGTTTTACTAGAAAACGAATCTGGAAAATTACTAATATCAAAAGACACAATAGAAAATTTAGTTAATGGAGTTGCAAAAGGATTTGAGAATACCCAAAGTGTTACAACAAAAGTTATTGTAGATAGCCAAAATACTCTAAGAGTGTTTGTTACACTTATGGTACTTCCAAATACTATAATAAATGAACTATCTATGAATTTACAAAAAAGAATAAAAGAAGTTGTAAAAAATGTTACAGACTTAGACATAAAATCAATAGATATAAAAATTAAGAATATTACAACTCCTGAAGAAAATAAAGAAAGTTAAAGGAAGTAAAAATATGAAGGATTTTAAAAGCTTTATTTATGAATATCGAGGAGCAATAATCGGAGGAATAATCGCAATAATAGTACTCTGTACAGGCCTTCTAAGGTTAGTACTTGGAATACTAATACTAGCCTGCGGAGTATTCATAGGAAATTATATACAACAAAACAAATATGAAGTAAAACAAAAACTATTAGATCTTATTAATAGAATGTAGTGAAAAGGACAAGTTATATGAATAGAACAAAATTAAGAGAACTAGCATTTAAACTAATATATGAAAGAGAGATACAAAAAGAAGTACGGAGAAGAAAATCTTCCAATGTTCTTTGAGTCCAATGAAATTGAAGATGAAGAAATAAAAGAATATCTAAAAGATATTCTTTTTGGTGTTTCTGAAAATGACGAAAATATAAGTGAATTAATCAGAAAGAATTTAAAAGAAAATTGGACCATGGATAGAGTATCGAAAATAAATATAAGCTTATTAAAAATTGCAATATATGAAATGAAATATAATAATATACCCTATAAAGTTGCAATAAATGAAGTTATAGAGCTTGCAAAAAAATATTCAGATGATCAAGCAAGTTCATTTATAAACGGAATATTAGCAAGCATTGTAAAAGAAGAAAAATTAAATCAATAAACAAATGGGGGCTTAAATGGAAATAACTCCAATAACAGTTACAGAATTAAATAAATATATGAAAAATAAAGTTGCAGAAGATGAATTTTTGCAAAACGTATACATAAAGGGCGAAATATCAAATTTTAAAAATCATTATACAGGACATCTATATTTTACACTAAAAGATGAAAATGCTTTAATAAAATGTATAATGTTTAAAGCATATGCAGCAAGATTGAAATTTATGCCTAAAGACGGTATGAAAGTTGTTATATTTGGAACAGTATCTGTATTTGAAAGAGACGGAGTTTATCAAATATATGCAAAAGCAATGAAGGAAGATGGAATAGGAGACCTTTATACTGCATACAATGAACTTAAAGAAAAATTAGAAAAAGAAGGATTATTTGATCAAAAACATAAAAAAGCAATTCCGTTCATGCCAAAAAGGATTGGAGTACTTACTTCAAAGACAGGAGCAGTTATAAGAGATATAATAAATGTAAGTACAAGGAGAAATCCAAATGTATACATAAGACTATTACCAGTGCCAGTACAAGGAGAAGGGGCAGGAGAAAAAATTGCAGAAGCAATAAATCTTATGAATAATAAAAATCTTGCAGATGTAATAATAGTCGCAAGAGGCGGTGGCTCACTTGAGGATTTGTGGCCATTTAATGAAGAAGTTGTTGCAAGAGCAATTTACAATTCTAAACTTCCAGTAATTTCTGCAGTAGGACATGAAACAGATTTTACAATTGCAGATTTTGTAGCAGACTTAAGAGCACCAACACCTTCGGCAGCGGCTGAACTTGCTGTGCCAGAAGTTAGTAAAATAGAGGAATTAATAAACAATTATCAAGGAAGATTTAGGCTTGCATTAAGAAAAAAGATAGACTTTATGAAGCTTAGATATGAAAAATGTATGCAAAGTAGAGCATATAAAGAACCAATGCAAACAATCAATGAAAGATATATTACGCTAGATATGATTGTTAAAAATATTAATGAAAGTATAAACAAAAAAATAATGATATGTAAAAAAGATTTTGCAAATATGGTTACAAAAATAGATGCTCTAAGTCCATTAAAAACACTAGCTAGAGGATATAGTATAGTATCAATAAATGGAAAAGCTATAAAAAAAGCAGAAGAATTAAACAAAAATGATGAAATAAATATAAGATTTTCAGACGGTGAAAAAAGTGCAAAAATACTTTGAAAGGAAAAAGTAAAATGGAAGAATTAAACTTTGAAGAAACAATAAAAAAATTAGAAGAAATTGCAAAAGAATTAGAAACACGGAGATTTAGGCTTAGATGAAAGTGTGTCTAAATTTGAAGAAGGTATGAAATTATCGAAGGAATGTAGTAAAATGCTAAATGAAGCGGAAAAAAAGATAAATATATTAATAAATAATGGAGAAGAGATTGAAGAAGAAAGCTTTGTTCCAGAAGAATAACGGTATAATGTAAAAAATAAGAGAGGAAAAAATGAACGAACTATTTGAAATCGTAACAAATAAATATGTATATACACCACTTCTTGTTTGGTTTTTTATTCAACTATTTAAAGTGGTTTGGGATTTGGTAACAACTAAAAAATTCAACTTTAAAAGAATATTAGGAGCAGGAGGAATGCCGAGTTCACATTCTGCAATTGTAATGTGTCTTTCAATGATGATAGGAAAAGAGTTTGGATTTTCTTCGGCACTTTTTGCTCTTTCACTCATATTTGCATTTGTTGTAATGTATGATGCGGCAGGAATAAGAAGAGCAGCAGGAAAACAAGCTGCATTACTAAACAAGATAATAGATACGCCTGGATTATCAATTCCACAAGTACAAGAGAAACTTGTAGAAGTCTTAGGGCATACACCAGTGCAAGTGTTTGTAGGAGCAATAATAGGAATAATAGTAGGATTAATAATGTAATTACTTGACACAAATAAAAATGATATGTTAAAATAGGTATATCAAAAGGTAAATCGCTGGCGGATACATGAATTAACATGAGGGCAATTTACCAAACATATATAAGCCGACCGCCTGGGCAGTTCTTACTTGATGAAGAATTGCTTTTTTGTTTTGAAATAACTTTGCCTCAAGAAGAACAAAAGTAACATCTGTTTTTTCAAAACTTTAAATAAAATTTGAAGGGAGTTTAATTTATGGGAGACATCGAAATTGCAAGAAATGCAAAATTAAAGGACATAAGAGAAATAGCAAGAAATTTAGGATTAAGTGAAGAAGAACTTGAAACTTATGGGAAATATAAAGCGAAAATTACGGAAGAAGTTTTTAAAAATAATGAAAATAAAAAAGACGGAAAACTTATACTTGTTACAGCAATCAATCCAACACCACTAGGAGAAGGAAAAACAACAATGTCTATAGGACTTGCTGACGGATTAAGAAAAATCGGCAAAAAATCAATACTTGCACTTAGAGAACCTTCACTTGGACCAGTATTTGGAATAAAAGGTGGAGCTACAGGTGGAGGATATGTTCAAATAGCACCAATGGAAGAAATCAATTTACATTTTACAGGCGACATACATGCCATAACTGCTGCAAACAATCTACTTGCAGCAATGATAGATAATCATATATTTTTTGGAAATGAGTTAAAATTTAAAAAAGTTGTATGGAAAAGGTGTGTTGACTTAAATGATAGACAACTAAGAAAAATAACATGTGGTTTATCAGGGGAAAAAGGTATGGTTGAAAGAGAAGACGGATTTGATATAACTGTTGCTTCTGAAATAATGGCTATACTATGTCTATCAAAAGACATAAAAGACTTAAAACAAAGAATATCAAAAATAATAGTTGGATATAATGAAAAAGATGAACCAATAACTGCAAAAGACTTAAATGCAGAAGGAAGTTTGACAGTACTATTAAAAGATGCAATTAATCCAAACTTGGTACAAACCCTAGAAAATACACCAGCAATAGTTCATGGAGGACCATTTGCTAATATAGCTCATGGGTGTAATAGTATAAGAGCAACAAAACTAGGATTAAAGCTAGGAGAATATTGTATAACAGAAGCAGGTTTTGGAGCAGACTTAGGAGCAGAGAAATTCTTAGATATAAAATGTAGAGAAGCAAACTTAAAACCAAATGCAGTAGTATGTGTTGCTACATTGAGAGCGTTGAAATATCATGGTGGAGCTTCAAAAGAAGAAGTTAATAGTGAAAATATGGTTGCACTAGAAAAGGGAATGCATAATTTGCTAAGACATATTGATAATTTAAAAAACAAGTTTGGACTAAATGTAATTGTTGCAATAAATAAATTTGTAACAGATACAGAAAAAGAAATAGAATTTCTACAAAATAAATTAAGAGAATATGGAATAAACATGAGCTTAGTAGAAGCTTGGGCAAAAGGTGGAGAAGGAGCAAAAGACTTGGCAGAAAAAGTAGTTAAACTTTGTGAAGAACCAGAAGATTTTAAATTTACTTATGAATTAGATGAAGATATTGAAGAAAAGATAAGAAAAGTTGCAAAAAAAATATATGGAGCAGAGGATGTAGAATTTTCAAATGAGGCACTAGAAAGTATAGAGCAAATAAAAAAACTACGGATATGAAAATCTACCAATTTGTATAGCAAAAACACAATATTCATTTTCAGATGATCCTAAAAACTTAGAATGCACAGAACCATTTAGTATTCATGCAAGAGAAGTTATACTAAAAGCAGGTGCTGGCTTTATAGTAGTAATTACAGGAAAAATAATGACTATGCCTGGACTTCCAAGAGTTCCAGCAGCTGAAAGCATAGATATTGATAACGACGGAAATATTGTTGGAATATTTTAAGTTAAGAGAATAAATAAAAAGAAATATGGAAATAATACGGATATAAAACTAAAATTTAACAAAGGAGAGTTAAAGTAGTGAAAAAAGTTATTATATTTATTATTTCCATATTTTTGTTAGTATTTGGATATGTATATTATCTAAAAGTAGTAGAAAACGAAACCTTAGAAGTTCTATCTCGATATGGTTCATCAGGAGAAGAAGTAAAACAAATACAAACAAGACTAAAAGAGTGGGGATATTACAATGGAGAGATAGACGGTATATATGGAAGTGCCACTCAAAAAGCGGTAAAAGACTTTCAAAGAGCAAATGGACTTGTGGTAGACGGAATTGCTGGAGAAGCAACCCTAGAAGCAATAGGAATATCATCGACAAGTAATTCAAGTTCTAATCAAACATCAAGTAACTCATCAGACTTAAATTTATTAAGCCGTTTAGTGTATGGTGAGGCTAGAGGCGAAGAATATATAGGGCAAGTCGCAGTTGCAGCAGTAGTATTAAATAGGGTTAATAGTTCGAGTTTTCCAAATACAGTTGCAGGAGTAATATATCAGAAAGGAGCTTTTGATGCAGTTAGTGACGGCCAAATAAATTTATCTCCAGATAAAACTGCAATAAGTGCTGCACAAGATGCGTTAAATGGCTGGGATCCTTCAAATGGTGCATTATATTATTTTAATCCAGATACAGCTACTAGTTCATGGATATGGTCAAGAGAAGTAACACTTACAATAGGTAATCACATGTTTTGTATATAAAATATATAATGTATTATATAATCATTATAAAAATTAAAAGTATATTTGACATTAAAGACAAAAAA
>CAYVWC010000043.1:0-7690 GCA_964455415.1 uncultured Clostridium sp. | reverse complement strand
TATATCATAACCATTTTGTTGTAAAAATCCTGCTGTTTTATCATATAATTCTCCCTTTGGATCTGTAAATACATATGAACCTAACATTTGATACGCATTTGGTATCGAGTATGAAGCAGATTTACCAGATCCTGATCCGTCCAACTACTAATACGTTTACATTTCCTCTTTTATCTACTGGTAAGTAATTGTTTTCTGCAAGAATTATTCCTTTTTTTCTGCTTAAAACCTTATATTGTTCTCCTTTTGTTGCCCAGTCACTTGACCCTTGTTCAATATCTGTATATTCATTTTTTGGAGCTGTTTTTACAAATCCTATAAACATGAATACTATATAAACCAATGTAAATTTCCAAAGTAAGCTAAAGAATTCGCTTACATAATTTCCAAAGTTCCCTAATATATTGCCAAAGTTTGTGTATGCTGTCATTAATTCTGTTATACATTGGCCAAAATCAAAAACACCATCAACTGTAGCTCTGTCTTGAGCATAAGCGATTGGTGCAACAAGTACTATGGCCATAAATAACCATAGTACTATGAATATTATAAATCTACTTTTATTTCTTTTTAGTGTTCCTTCTATTTTATAGTGCATATATTTCACCTACTCTTTAGTTATTATTTATCTTTCTTGATCAGCTTGTTTACTGTCTGTTAGGATTCTTCCTGCACTAGTTCTTCTTATTACATTTCCTTTTTCGTCTTTTTCGATTTCATTTGGAGTAGCACTTACTGTCATTACTCCTTGTGCGTTTTCTTTAAATCCTAACATTTTTAACAATTCTTCGTTGTCGAACCCTTTTCCTTCCCCAGTTCTTGCTTCTGTTTTTTCTCTGTTAGCAGCAAAGCTTGTATATGTAATCTCTAGTTTATCATTTACTCCTGCTGGTCTACTTTCTAATCTTTTTTCTGACATTATAGTTTCCTCCTAGCTTTCTCTTATTTCAAATGCGAAATAAGATTTATATGGTTTCAATTTACACTTTCCTTTGACTTCATTTGTTTTTTCATCAAAATATAATACTGGTTTCACTTCTTCTGCTGTTTCTGGATCTATGATTGATATTGCCCTTTTTAAATTAGGGGTATAACTAAAGTCTTTATATTCTTCTTCTTTTTCTGAGTATAATGTATTGAATTTGAATGGTGCTGGTTTTTTTGTTATTTTTACTTCATTTCCAAGAAGTATCCCCATATTTATTACTACTTTTTCTTTCCCAAAAGAAAGAATTACAAGTTGATTTCCTTCTGGTGCTGGTTCATCAATAAAATATGTCTTTCTTGTAGAGTCTCCTCTAATTTCTGATGTATAATCTAGTCTCTCAACTGTATATTTAGGAAATTCTTTTAAATATTCCTTTTCTGTTTTATTTACTTGATATATTACTGTATTTATGCCCTTTGGATCTGTTATACTGAAATGTTTTCCTTGAACTATATCCATTATTGCACCTCTTTTCCAATTATGCATAGCTTGTCTTTTGTAATTACTCACTAAACATAATTATACATTATTTTTGATAGATTGTCAACTATTGTCGCCTATTTATCTAGGGTTGAAGGTTGATACCTCTTTTAATTTTTCATATATAACTATTTCTTCTTTAGTTAGTTTTGTTGGCACCATTATTTTTACTTCTGCGATTAGTTCTCCTCTGCCACCTTTTCCGTCCTTATATCCTTTTCCTTGTATTCTTATTTTTTCTCCACTTTCTATTCCTTGTGGGACATAAACTGTTTCCTGTCCGTCTATTCCTTCTATACTTATTCTTGCTCCTAGTGCTGCCTCCCATGGAGTTAAATTTAAGTCGGTGTAAAGCGTACATCCTTCTAGTCTGAATTTTTTATTTTTCTCTATATTTATTTTTATTAATAGGTCACCATTTTTTCCGCCATTTTCACCTTTTTTTCCTTGCCCTATTAATCTTATTTTTTCGTTGTTCCTAATTCCAGCTGGAATTTTTATTGTAAAATTTTTCATTTTTCCGATCTATTGCTCTAAGAGATATTTTTTTTGTTCCTCCAAAAAAGGCTTCCTCTATGCTCACATTTATTGATGTTTCTACGTTTTCTCCTTTGATTGGAGTTTTACCTTTTTGTTTTTTAGGTTTTACTTCTTCATCTTTTTTTGCTCCAAAAAACATGTTTATTACTTCTCCAAATATTGAATCACTATGATTCATGTTTTTTGCATTTTCTTCAATATTTTTCTTTTTACCTATATTTGAATTCCAGCTTTTATCGTATTTTCTCTTACTTGCTGGATTTGATAATATTCTATATGCTTCATTTATGTCCTTAAATCTTTCTTCTGCTCTTCCAGATCCTTCGTTTAAATCTGGATGATATTTTTTTGCTTGTTCTCTAAATGCAATTTTTATTTCTTCTATTGTTACTTTGTTTGTTTCAAATCCTAAAATTTTGTAGTAGTCTTTAAATATCATTTAACATCCTCCATTTGTAATGGTGCATTTATTATATCACTATTCTAGTGCTAAATCAATTAATTTATCTAATAATTTACTATATTTTATTCCTGCATTTTCAAACAATTTTGGGTACATGCTTATTCCGAGTAAATCCTGGTAATGTGTTTATTTCATTAAGATATACATCTTCTGTTCCTTTTTCTACAAAAAAGTCTACTCTTGATAATCCTTTTCCGTCTATTGCTTTAAATGCTTTTATTGATAATTTTCTGATTTTATCTTGATTTTCCTTAGATATATCTGCAGGAATTACTATTTTAGATTCTTGATTTTTATATTTTGCATCAAAACTATAGAAATCATCTGCTGCTTTTATTTCTCCAACATTTGATGCAATAACTTCTTCATTTCCAAGAACTGCACATTCTACTTCTTGACCGATTATGCCTTGTTCTACTAATATTTTTTTATCAAATTTACTTGCAAATTCTATTGCCTTTTTTAGTTCTTCTTTCGTTTCTGCTTTGTTTACACCAACACTTGAGCCTGAATTTGAGGGTTTTACAAATATTGGATAATCTATATTTTTTTCTACTATATTGCAAATTTCATCTATATCACATATTTTTTCGTTAAAGTGCTTATCAATGTATATGTATTTATCCTTAAATTTTCTAATATATTCTGATTTTACTTGTTTTATTCCTGCTTTTTCTATTATTATTTTTGTATATACTTTATCCATTGCCAAACTAGACGCTAGCACTTTGCAACCTACATATGGAACTTTTATCATTTCTAGTAATCCTTGTATTGTTCCGTCTTCTCCATATAGTCCGTGTAGTACTGGAAAAATTACGTCTTGTTTTTTTAATACTTCTATTACATTTTCTATTTTTTCTTTTTCTTTTATTTCTTTACCTATTTCCATAATTTTTATGTCTTTTATTTCTTTTGTATATTTGTACCAAGTCCCGTCTTTTCCTATATATATCGGAAGTATTTCGTATTTCTCTTTGTCTAGATTTTCTAAAACTGCTGTTCCAGATACTATTGATACATCATGTTCTGTTGATGTACCCCCAAAAATAACTGCAAGTTTCATAATTACTTTTCCTTTCTTATTGCTTCTGTGATTTCATCAAATTTCATTGAATTTGATGCTTTTATTAAAATATTATCATTTTTTTCAATGATTTCTTTTATTTTTTTTATTCCTTCTTGTTTATTTTCATAAGCAAAAACTTTTTCTTTGTCTATTCCTGATTTTATAGCTTCATCTGCTATAAATTTTGCAAGTTTTCCTATAGTTATTAATATGTCTATATTATTATTATATATTTCTTTTCCTACTTTTCTATGCAACTCTTCTTCAAAATTTCCTAATTCCAACATATCTCCTAGTACTGCTATTTTTTTGTTTCCTTTTAATTCTCCTAAATATTCTATTGCAGCCTTCATTGAATCATAACTTGCATTATAACAGTCATTTATTATTGTAGTATCTTTTATTCCTTTTATGGTTTCCATCCTTTTTTTTGTTAACTTAAATTTACTTATTCCTTCTATTATTTGTTCCATTGGAATAGAATTTTGTATTCCTACACATATAGCACATAAACTATTTGATATAAAGTGTTTTCCTCCGACATTTATTCTTACTTTATATTTTTTATTTTTTATATTAACTGTAAAGTCGCTCCCTTTTTCATCTGTATGTATGTTTTCTGCCATTATATCACTTTTAGTTTCTATTCCATATGTTATTATGTTTTTCTCATCTTTGTTTTCTATATACCAATTATGCAACATGTCATTGTCATTATTTATTATTATTGGAGAATTTTTTTGCATCCCTTCTAAGATTTCTAATTTTGCCTTTAGTATATTTTCTCTTGATCCCAATTCTCCTATATGTGATGTACCTACATTTGTTATTACTGCAATAGTTGGCTTTGCAATTTTAGTAAGTTTACTTATTTCTCCTAAGTGATTCATGCCCATTTCTATTACTGCTGCTTCATGATTTTTTAGTCCTAATATTGTTAATGGTACTCCTATATGGTTATTATAATTTCCTTCTGTTTTTAATGTATTATATTTTTCTGACATTACACTTGCCAAGATGTCTTTAGTACTAGTTTTTCCAACACTTCCTGTTACTCCAATTACAGGTATATCATATTTTTTTCTTTTATATTCTGCTATTTTTTGTAAAGCTTCTATTGTATCTTCTACAATAAGAATTGTTTTATCTTGATAATTTTTTAGCTCTTTTTCATCTATCCCTTGTAATATGCAGGCTTTTGCTCCATTTTCAAATGCTACTTTGAAAAATGTATTTCCGTCAAATTTTTCTCCTTTGATTCCTACATATATGTCACCTTCTTTGATTTCTCTTGTATCTTTTTTGAAATTTATTAAAGTTTCCTCTTCATTTCCACACACTAATTTTGCATTACAAATTTTTATAACATCTTTAACTTTAATTTCTTTCATATGGCCTCCAATTTATCTTATATTTTATATTTATATTGTATGTATGTTATATTTTACCACATTATTTCTATAAAAAAAAGATTAGGATTTATTTTAATTCCTAATCTTTTTTTAATTTCTATCCTACTATATCTGTTTTATAGTTTGCTGGAACTGTTTCATCTTCTTCTGTATTTATTTTTAATTCTTTATATTCAGATAATCCTGTTCCTGCTGGGATAAGTTTACCTATAATTACGTTTTCTTTTAGTCCTATTAATGGATCTACTTTTCCTTTTATTGCAGCTTCTGTTAACACTTTTGTTGTTTCCTGGAATGAGGCTGCTGACAAGAAACTTTCTGTAGCAAGTGAAGCTTTTGTAATTCCAAGTAAAGCTCTGTGTCCTGTTGCTGGTCTTCCTCCATTTTCTACTGTTTCTTTGTTTATTTCTTCAAATTCGTACATGTCTACTAGAGAATTTCCAAACATGCCTGTATCTCCTGGATCTTGTACTCTTACTCTCTTAAGCATTTGTTTACCAATTACTTCTATGTGTTTGTCATTGATATCAACACCTTGATTTCTGTAAACTTTTTGTACTTCTTGAATTAAGTATTTATATACTCCCTCTGGTCCATTAATTGCAAGGATCTCACTAGGATTTACTGATCCTTCGATCAATTGTGCTCCTGGCTCTATTTCGTCTCCTTCTTTTACTTTTAATTTTGCTCCAAAAGGTATAGTATATGTTTTACTATTTTCTTTTCCTTTTACTATAATTTCCTTTTTATTTCCTTCTTCTTTTATTTTTACTTTTCCTGCTATTTCAGAAATTATTGCAAGTCCCTTTGGTTTTCTAGCTTCAAATAATTCTTCAACTCTTGGAAGACCTTGTGTGATATCTCCTCCTGCGACACCTCCCATGTGGAATGTACGCATTGTTAGCTGTGTACCTGGTTCTCCGATTGATTGTGCAGCAATTATTCCTACTGCTTCTCCCATGTTAACTTTTGTACGTGTTGCAAGTCCCATACCATAACATTTACTACATACTCCATGTTTTGTTCTACATGTTAATGATGAACGTACTTTTACACTTGTTATTCCACTATCAACTATTTTCTTTGCTAGTTCGTCATCTATCATTGTTTCTGTATCTACAATGATTTCTCCTGTTTCTGGATGTACAATATTTTCAACTGGATATCTTCCTTCTAGTCTTTCTTCTAGTTTTTCTATTATTTGATTTCCGTCCTTAATATCTTCTACAATTATTCCTTCTTGTGTTCCACAGTCGTCTTCTCTTATTATTATATCTTGGCTTACATCTACTAATCTTCTTGTTAAGTATCCTGAGTCTGCTGTACGTAGTGCTGTATCTGCTAGACCTTTTCTAGCACCATGTGAAGATATAAAATATTCTAGTGCATCAAGTCCCTCTCTGAAGCAAGATTTTATTGGAATTTCTACAGTTTTTCCTGATGTGTTTGCCATAAGTCCACGCATACCTGCTATTTGTCTTAACTGATTCATATTTCCGTCTTGCTCCGGCTTTGAGCCATCATGTATATTGGGTTTAATTCATCAAAGTTGTTTTTCATTGCTTCTGATACATCGTCTGTTGCTTTTTCCCATATTTTTATTGTTGATAAATATCTTTCTTCGTTAGTAATTAAACCACGTTTATACTGTTTTGTTACATTATCTACTTCTTCTTCTGCTTTTGCAAGTATTTCTTTTTTAGTTTCTGGAACACTTACGTCTGCAACTGAAACTGTAATTGCTCCTTTTGTTGAATATTTATATCCTATTGATTTTATATAGTCTAACACTTCTGCTGTTTCACTAAATCCGTGTTTATTTATACATTTAGCAACTATTGTTCCTAAATTCTTTTTAATAACTGGGAAATCTATTTCTAGCTTAAATACATTTTCCTCTTTGCTTCTATCAACAAAACCTAAGTCTTGTGGAATTCCTTGATTGTATATTACCCTTCCTACTGTTGTTTCTATTTTTTGTGATTTTAATACTCCGTCTATTTCTTTGCTTCTTCTGATAGATATCTTTGCATGTAATTCTAAGTCTCCATTTTGATATGCAAGTAAAGCTTCTTCTTCATCTTTAAAGTACATCCCTTCACCTTTTTCACCGTCTACTTGCATTGTTAGATAATAGCTTCCTAGTATCATGTCTTGAGTTGGCACTGTTACTGGTTTTCCGTCTTGTGGTTTAAGTAGATTATTTACTGATAACATTAAATATCTTGCTTCTGCTTGTGCCTCTGGAGATAATGGAACGTGTACTGCCATTTGGTCTCCGTCAAAGTCAGCATTAAATGCTGTACATACTAATGGATGTAATTTTATTGCTCTACCTTCTACTAGTACTGGCTCAAATGCTTGAATACCTAATCTGTGAAGTGTTGGAGCACGGTTTAATAATACTGGATGATCTTTGATAACTTCTTCAAGAATATCCCATACTTCTGGTCTTAGTCTTTCTACCATCCTTTTTGCATTTTTTATATTGTGTGCTAAGCCTCTTTTTACAAGCTCTTTCATAACAAATGGTTTAAATAATTCTACTGCCATTTCTTTTGGCAAACCACATTGATATATTTTTAATTCTGGTCCTACTACTATAACTGAACGTCCAGAGTAGTCAACCCTCTTTCCTAATAGGTTTTGTCTGAATCTACCTTGTTTTCCTTTTAGTAGATCTGATAATGATTTTAATGGTCTATTTCCAGCTCCTGTTACTGGTCTTCCACGTCTTC
>CAYVWC010000042.1:0-7800 GCA_964455415.1 uncultured Clostridium sp. | reverse complement strand
GGAAGCGTACTTGCTGTACGCTGAGGATTTTCTTTTGAAGAACAACAACGCCAAAACGTAATTATTTTTCAATTTCCTTTCTTATTGTAAAAGCACCAACATTTAATATTGGTGCTTGGTTAAATTTATTCTCCTCTACCTTCTGGTAAAGCGTTATTATTTGCTGGAACTCTTGCTTTGAATAAGTAAGTAAATGCTCTTGCTACTTTACTTTGTTTTATTCTTTGCCATAATGTAGGTTTTACCTCTACTCTAGTTTCTTCAATATATTGTTCTTCTACTTTGGCTCTTTGTTCTTCTTCCACTATTTCAACTGGTGTAGGTATTCCTTTTAAGGCATCAGCAATTTCTATTCCTATATAACTTAAAGCTTTTGATCTATCTTCTATTCTTTCCATATCTATTTCTATATGTAAGTTTGATTCTAAGTTATTTATTCTTGCTTGCACTAATTTTAATGCGTCTTTATAATTAGTTGATGTGTCTGTTTTCGCTCTTCCTATAATTCCTAAAGCTTCTGCGATATCTTCTTGGAATAGTTTTGCACCATTTTTTACATATACTTTCCAATCTTTGTCTTTACTTACTGTTATATTTAAAAGTTCTCTTAGTTGAGCTGATAAACCAATATTTTTTTCTCTTTGTCTTATTAATTCTTCAATTTGTTTTGTATTTTCTTCAAATTGATTTGTTGCATATTCTACTCGTCCGTATGCAGCTTTATATACGGATGCAGGAAAGTTCTTCTTTTTAGGATATTCTATTAAATACATCTTAATAGATTCTATTAAATCTTTGAAATATGCATCATCATCTAATTGAACTATTTGTTTCTTGCTATTTGGATTAATTAATTTCTGAACTTTATCTATATTAGATAATATTTTTTCTTCAGTTATCACCATTCTTATGTTTACTATGCCAGTTTTTTTTCTTCTTAGCATTGTAAACCTCCCTCCTTCGTACTAATGTTATATCCGTAATTGAATTATATAACATTTACAAAAATACTACAATAGAAATTTAAAAATATATCTTTAAATTTCGGTTACAATATTGTTACAATATTATTACAAATGTCAACAACTTTTTATTTATTTTTACAAAATTTTTGCAAGTTCTTCATGTCTTTTAATTTTTGCAGTTGTTGTTTTTATTAATGGTTCTTTTGTTATCATTACTTCTCTAATGTACTTATATGCAGGCATTTTTTTATTTACTTCTTTTACTTTTTTATTTAATATTTCAAATATTTCTGCTTCATCTGTAGTTTTATACATTTCGTTCATTATCTCTTCATCATAAACTATTTTTATACATACTTTTGTGTCTCCGTCTGGTTCTGGTTTTCCATATACCATACTTTCAGAAATACCTTCTATTCTGTTTACTAAATTTTCTAATTCTTCTGGAAAAATATTCTTTCCGTTTTTCAATACTATGACACTTTTCTTTCTTCCTGATATGAATAAAAACCCTTCATTGTCAAGATACCCTAAATCTCCTGTTCTAAACCAACCGTCAACAAATGATTCTTTGTTTGCTTCTTCGTTTTCATAGTACCCTATCATAACGCTAGGTCCTTTTACTTGTATTTCTCCTATTCCGTCTTCATCAGGATTTGCAATTCTTACTTCTAGACTTGGGAATATTGGTCCAACTGATCCTAGTTTATATTTTTTATCTGTTCCTGCTGATACAATTGGTGCAGTTTCTGTAAGTCCATATCCTTGAAGCATTCTGATTCCAAGATCGTTGTATCCTTTTTCTACTTCTGGGTCTAATCCTGCAGCTCCACTAACAAACAATCTTATTTTTCCTCCTAGTGCTTCATGTACTTCTTTAAATAGTCTCTTTCTTACGTCTATATGTAGTTTTAGTAGTACGTTGCTTATTCTTATTCCTTTTTTTAGTGTTGCAAGTTTTCCTTTTTTCTCAACTGTTTTTAATAATCTCCTATACATGTTTTCAAATAATATTGGTACTGAAATCATTGCTGTTACATGATATTCTTTTAAATTATCTGCAATATGTTTTATTCCTTCACAGAATACTACTTCAGCTCCTTTATATAATGGATATAAAAATCCTGCTGTACATTCAAATGCGTGGTGTATTGGTAAAAATGATAGCATTGTATCATTTTCGTTTATTTCAAGAACTGATGCGATATCCATTAGGTTTGTACAAATAATTCTATGTGATAGTTGAACTGCTTTTGATGTTGAAGTTGTCCCTGATGTGAATAGAAGCATTCCCATTTTTTCTGCATCTATTTTTGCATCTAAAAAGCTTCTATCTCCTTCTCGTATTAGTGTTTTTCCTCTTTCTATTAATTCTTTAATTGAATATATACCGTCTTCATGTTTTTCTAAGTCCATTGATATTAGATGTTTTAGCTTTCCTACTCCGTCTGCTCTGAATTTTTTTATTGATTCATCATATTTGTTAGTGTAGCATATTGCTTCAACTTCTGAGCGTTCTATTAAACTTTTTATTTCGTTTTCTGGTAATGCTTTATCTAAAGGTACTACAACTCCTGTTCCACATGCTGTTGCGAGATATGCAATCCCCCATTCATACCTGTTTTCTCCTATTACGGCTATTCTTTTATCTTTTAGTCCAAGTTTTATAAATGCTGTACCTAGTGCGTTTATCATGTCTCTGTATTCTTTATGTGTTATAATTTTAAATTTTTCTGGATCTTCTGTTTTAAATCTGTACGCGGATTTGTCTCCATATAATTCTCCTGATTTTTTTAGCATATCTTTTAGATCTGTTATTTCAACTATTTTATGTATACGTTCTTGCATATCTTCATCCATCCTTTTTTCTAATTTTTCATGTTTATTATATTAAAAAAGTCAAAAATATGCAAGTTTTTTTTTAATTTTTGCCTATTTTTGACCAATCGTTCAATTATCTTTTTTTACATAACATAAATTAGTATACATAGAAAATGTAGTAGGTTCGCTATGAATATACATAAGTGGAATATTGAATGCATATATTTGTGTTTTTTCCCTATTGCATAGAGTACTGCTCCTATTGTATAAACTATTCCTCCTGCAACTAATAGTATAAATCCTGTTATTCCTAGTAATTTTGGTAATAGTGTTATTCTGGCAATAATACACCAGCCCATTGCTAGATAACATATCATTGAGAATTTTTTGAATTGTTTTAGGTCTATTGAGTTAAGTATTATTCCGATAATTGTCATCCCCCATATTATTCCAAATAGTAACCAACCTGTAAGTGGATCATATTCTCTTAGTGTACACAAAGTAAAGGGTGTATATGAGCCTGCAATAAGTAAAAATATTGAGCAGTGATCTAAAACTTGAAATACTTTTTTTCCTGTTGTATTTGCTTTTAATCCGTGATATATACTTGACATTGTATATAGAATTATCATTGTCACACCAAAGATAGCCCCACTTATTATCCCATATACATTATGATGTACTGCTGCTATGACTACACAAAGTACTGTTGCAACTACTCCGCAATGCACCTCCGTACTATATGCGAAACCATATTAAATATTTCTTCACCTTTTGTATATGTAGGTAAAATTCTATCTTTCAACTTAATTCTACTCATTTAAAACTCCTTTTTGTACAATCTGGTTTTCAATACTAGATTATCATATATTTAAGACTATGTCAATACTGTGTTCTACCTATCACTTATTTTCCGCTTCTTACTCTTCTATCTTTGTTACTTCGTATCCTAAATCTTCTATGATTTCTTTTATTTTTTCGTCTGTTATATCTTTATTTAATAAGATTTCTGCTTTCTTTTCTCTTAAATCAACTTTTGCTTCTTTAACTTCTTTTTGTTTTTTTAGTGCCTCTTCAACTTTCATTTTACAATGGTTACATGTCATCCCTTCTATGAAAATTTCTTTTTTTAATTTACTTCCAAACATTTTAATAGTTCCTTTCTAATTTTATATTTCTTAATCGTAATGTATTTAATATTACAGTAAAGCTACTGAATATCATAGCAAATCCAGCTATCATTGGGTTTATATTTATTCCTATTGGTTTTAATATTCCCATTGCTATTGGTATCATTAATACGTTATAGAAAAATGCCCAAAATAGATTTTGTTTTATATTGGTCACTGTTTTTTTACTTATATTCATTAAGTCTAATATTTTATTTAAGTCATCTTTCATTAGGATAACATCTGCAGAATCCATTGCTATGTCTGTCCCTGAGTGGATACTAACTCCAATATCTGCATTTGCAAGTGCTGGGCTATCGTTTATCCCGTCTCCACACATCATTACTTTTCTTCCTTCTTCTTTTAGCATTTTTATATTTTCTACTTTGTCGGAAGGTAAGACATTTGAGATAACTTTTTCTATCCCTACTTCTTTTGCAATATTCTGTGCTACTTCATCATTATCTCCTGTTAGCATTATAATATCTTTATTATTTTTTTTCAACTTATTTATAATTTCTTTAGTATTTTCTCTTAGTATATCATTTACTCCAATTATCGCAATTATATTATTATTCTCAATAACATAAATTATACTATTTCCTGCTTTTGCTAGCTCTTTTTCTTCTTCTTGATGTGTATTTTCAATTCCGAAGCGTGTAACTATTTTATTATTTCCAAGTATTATATTATTTTCTTCAATAGTCCCAATAAGTCCGTATCCGCTAATATTTTCAAAATTTTCTACATGTTCAAGTTTCATTTTTTTATTTTCTGCATAGTCAGTAAATGCTTTTGCAATTGGATGTGTTGACTTTGCTTCTATGCTTGCTACTAATTTTATTATTTCGTCATCATTTCTTTTTGTATAGTTAATTACTTTTGAAATTTTTAGGTTTCCATATGTTAGTGTCCCTGTTTTATCAAATACAATTGTATCTATTTTTTCTGCATTTTCTAAAATTTCACTTTTCTTAACTAATATACCATTTTTTGCACATATTCCCTCACTTACTACAATTGCAAGTGGAGTTGCAAGCCCTAAACTACAAGGACATGCTATAACTAATATTGTTACAAATGTTACTAGTGCTTCACTTACTTCATATCCTAATATTAAATATGCGATAAATGTAATTATTGCAATTATTATGAGTACTGGTACAAAGTATCCACTAATCTTATCTGCTATTTTTGCAATAGGCGCTTTAGTATTTGTTGCTTCTACTACTAGTCTTACTATTTGTGATATTGTTGAGTCTTTTCCTATTTTTTCTGCGGAGTATTCTATATATCCGTCATAGTTTATGCTTCCTGCTATAACCTTTTTCCCAATTTCTTTTGTTACTGGTTTACTTTCTCCTGTTATAAATGATTCATCTATATGCGTTTTTCCAAAAGATATTATTCCGTCTACCGCTATTTTCTCTCCTGGATGACAAACTACTGTGTCTCCTTTTTGTATTTCATCTATTGTTACTTTTTTCTCTTTACCTTCTACTTTTATTGTAGCTTCTTTTGGAGTTATTTGAACTAGTTTTTTGATAGCTTCTTTTGTTTTATCTTTACTTACATTGTCAATATATCTTCCTAGTTTTATAAAGAATATTACAATTGCTGCTGATTCAAAATAAAGATGTTCTATATATTCTAGGTTGCCTTTTAATATCATTATCATCCCAAATGTGCTATAAAGAAAGCTACTTATAACTCCGATTGCAACTAGTGTATCCATGTTTGGAGCTTTATGAATTAGTTTTAAAATTCCACTTTTCAAAATTTCAAAACCATAAATTAAATATAGTATAGTTATAGAAAATAATGCTAATACATAGTTTGTTGGATTCATGTGTGGATCTAGTATTTCAATTGCTGGTATTCCTACCATATGTCCCATTGAAATATATAAAAGAATTATTGAGATTACTGTAAATAGTATAAAGTTTATTTTCTTAATTTTATTACTGTCTTTTTCTTCATTTTCATTGTATAATCCTAAAGATTCATATCCCGATTGTTTTATAAATTTTTCTATATCTTTTATTTTTAATTTTGTTTCATCATATTCTACTAGTGCATTTGCCATAACTAGATTGACACTTGCACTAATTATTCCGTTCTTGTTTGTTTAGATATTTTTCTATACTATTAGAGCACGCACTACAACTCATCCCTCCAATTTTTAATATAACTTTCTTCATTATTGAAACCTCCTAAATAAAGTGACCACTTCTTCTATTATTTCAGAATTTCCTTTTTCTATGTCTTTTAATATACAATTATACATATGATTTTCTAAGATATAGTTTGCTAAACTTTTTATAGATTTATTTACAGCTGATAATTGTATTAAAACATCATCACAATACCTATCTTCATCAATCATCTTTTTTATTCCATGTATTTGTCCGTCTATTCTATTTAATCTTGTATTTATTGCTTTTTTTACATTTTCTGATCTATGCGTAAATCTTTTTTGCTTTTTATTGTTTTGCATATATTTTATCTCCTTTTTTTATTCTAATTGTTTTACTCTAATATTATATACCCTTAAGGGTATATTGTAAATAGGAGGGTATGTAGAAAAACTACTACAGCTACTTGGTTAATAGTTATAGTAGTTTTATTTTATTATTTATTTTCTTTTTTATATTGTTTAAAGTATTCTTGGTTTTCATCTGTAAGACCTAATCTAATACTTGGATTTTTTTCTCTTATTTTATTCATGATTTCTTCTATTGTTTGGTTATTTACGTTATTAGAATATCCTATTGATATTTTTTTATTGCTTGAAGTATATATTATTAGATGTTTTCCAATTGCAACACCATTGTGATAATTTATCAATGGGTATGCCCAAAGTATCTCTCTATATTCTAGTATATATGTATATCTATAATTAGATATTAAATAGCTATTTGTTAAATATGTTTTTTGTTTGTTATATATTTTTATATCATTTCTTTCTAGTTCTTCTTTTGCAAGTTTAAGTCTTTCTTTGTCTATTTTCATACTGCTTACTTTATATATTATAAATAATATTAGTGATATTATTGCAGCTATTACTAATATAAATGCAATAAAAATTAGAGTTGCTGCATTTTCTGATTGAGGCGTAATTGTTTCGTCTAAATATACGCTTCCCACATATTCTTCTATATTATCTATTGTAAATACTTCTTCTCCATATACTTCATTATATGCAGTAATTGCAATTTCTTTTAAGTCAGATGGTAAATCATATGTAAATCCCTTTAGTTCATATGAAAAATCATCTCCTTGTTCTTCTTTTAGTTCCTCTATTTCTTCATATGTTTCATCTGTTATTCTTGCAATGTAGATGTATCCTTCATTATCTAATACAAAATAATATATTAATTCTTCATTGTCTATTTCTTCTACAGCAAAAGGATATGGTATATATGCTATATCTATTTTTACATATTCCCCTTCGTCTTCTTCATAGTTGTATATAAGTTCGTGTAAACTTTTGGCTTCTTTTCCCATAGGTCCGTCTATATATACTGCTGTTGAAATTAAAATAATAGATATTAGGATTAATATAATTGTCCAAATTAATGGTGATTTTTTTACCTTTAATACTTTTTTTATTTCTTTTTCTTCCATTTTTATCCCCCTCTTAAATGTTTTTGAGGACACGTACCAAAAACATCATAATATTTCTGCTTTTATATTCTCTTCAATTTCGTCTTCATATGTTTTCATAGCTTGTAATGTTCTATCTAATAAAGTATCTAAATCCCATCCTAATTGTTCTGCACCAGTTATAATAGTATCTCTTGAACAACCAGCTGCAAATTTTTTATCTTTAAATTTCTTTTTTA
>CAYVWC010000041.1:0-7863 GCA_964455415.1 uncultured Clostridium sp. | reverse complement strand
AATTACTTAAACTAAAAACGTTCTAATACAACCTCCAAATGAATAGAATTAAACAAAAGTATTCATATTCTAATGGAGGGCTCATAATGAAAGGTATAACTATAGAGGAACGTGCCTGTCTACTTGCACGATATATTATAGATTCAAAAGATACAGTTAGAGGAGCTGCAAAAAAGTTTCGGAATTTCAAAATCCACAGTACATAAAGATGTAAGTGAAAGATTAATAAAAATTAATCCAGCACTTGCGATAGAAGTAAGAAAAATACTAGATGAAAATAAGGCTGAACGACATATAAGAGGAGGGATGGCAACAAAACTTAAATATACAAGAAAAGAAGATACAAAAAAACAAAGTGCTTAAAAAAGTAAAATTAAATGTACCATACTTGATCTGCTTTCAAAATGTAAATCAAGTAAAAGGTACTTTTTTTATGGTAACAACACGATATTAAGTAAATCTTAATAATATTATTTTACTAAAAAGACTTTATCTTTTCATATTTTTGTATTATAATATTAACATCATAAGTTATAGCCAAATTATGGAATACACCCTAAGGAGGGAGAATATGGATAAAAAAGACACAAAAAAGAAAAATGGAGGAGAAAAGAATACAAGCAATCAAGATACAGCAATATATAAACCAGTAAATAAAAAAGAGAAAAAGAAAAAACATCCAAAACTTAAATTGTTCCTAAAAATAATGTTAATTACATTTATATTACTTACAGTTATAGGAGCACGGAATATTTGCAGCAATATTATATAGATGTATATGGGGAGACTGGGCAATAGATGAAGACACATTAGTAATAAGTTACACCAATTCTACGCTATATGATATAAATGGTAATGTAATAGGAACACTTAGTGGACAAGAAAATAGACAAATAATAAGCAAAGATGAAATGTCAGATTATTTATTTGACGCATTTATATCAATAGAAGACGAAAGATTTGAAGAACATAATGGAGTAGACTGGAAAAGAACTTTAGGAGCATTGCTTACATTTGCAACAAACGGTGGGGAATCTTCTTATGGAGGTAGTACGATAACTCAACAGCTCGTAAAAAATCTAACTGGAGAAGATGACAGCACAGCATTTGCAGGGGCTCTTAGAAAGATAAAAGAAATAGTAAGAGCATATCAAGTAGAAAATATACTTTCAAAAACTCAAATATTAGAAATGTACTTAAACCTAATTCCATTAGGAGGTGGAGGAAAGAACCTTTATGGTGTACAAACAGCATCAATATATTACTTTAATAAAGACGCAAAAGACTTAACACTTGTAGAAGCTGCATATCTTGCAGGAATAACACATGCACCGAATACATATAATCCTTTTGGAGAGACAGATAGAACAGAAAGAATAAATAACAGAGTAAAAACAGTACTAGGAAAAATGCTTGAACTTGGAAGGATTACACAAGAAGAATATGATGCAGCAATAGAAGAAGTAGAAGCAGGAATAACATTTACACAAGGAACAGTTACACAAAATAATAATTTAACATATCATGCAGAAGCAGCCGTAGCAGAAGTTATAGAAGAATTAATGGAAATTAACAACTGGTCTCAAGATGAAGCAGAACTACATGTATATGGAGACGGATATCAAATATATACAACATATGATCCAGATATTCAAAGTGCTGTAGAAGAACAATACATCGATAATAGTAGTAAATGGACTAATAGCTATACAACAGTTACAAGAACTAATAGTGACGGAACGACCTACACAGAAGAAGTAAGAAGAGAATCAGCAATGGTTATTATAGACCATACAACAGGATATGTAGTAGCAGGAACAAGCGGTTTTGGAGAAAAAACAACAGCATGGGGATTTAATAGGATGATAAGTGCAACGCATAGTCCAGGTTCTGCAATAAAACCATTAGCAGTTATAGGACCTTCTTTAGAAGAAGGACTAATTACAGCAGCAACAGTTGTAGATGATACTCCTGTCACATATGGAGACTATTCACCTAGAAACGATACAAGTGGATATTATGGACTTATGAATATTAGATATATACTAAGAGTATCAAGAAATATACCACAAGTTAAGATGTTGAAAAATCTTACCGTTACAAAATCACTTGAATATTTGGCAAAATTCGGTATTGATACAACAAATGAACAAGAAGACGGATTATCACTTGCATTAGGAGGAATGTCAACAGGACCAACAGTATTAGATATGGCAGCAGCATATGCAACAATTGCAAACTATGGAGAATACATAGAGCCAACATTTTATGTGAAAGTAACTGATACAGAAGGAAATGAAATAATAGGAGATCACCAAGAAACAAGAAGGGTATTATCAGAACAAAATGCATGGATATTACAAACATTGCTAGAAGAACCTATAGGAACAGGACTAACAGGAACATCAGGAGCAACTGCAACAGGAGCCAAAGTAAGTGGTCAAGATACTGCAGGAAAGACGGGAACAACTAACGAATCTAGGGCAGTATGGTTCTGCGGATTTACACCATATTATACAGGAGCAGTTTGGATTGGATATGACATAGAAACAGACGGGAAAGCACCTGGAAGCGGTACAGCAGCAAGATTATGGGGAGCAGTAATGAACACTGTGCATAAAGGTTTAGCTTCAGCAGAGTTTGAACGTCCAAATGGAATAACAACAGCAACAGTATGTTCAAAATCTGGACTTCTCGCAACAGACTTATGTAGAGAGGCAGAAGACGGAACACAAGTATACACAGAATATTTTGTAACAGGAACACAACCAAAAGAAAGCTGTGATACACACGTAAAAGCTACAATATGTAATGTTTCAGAAAAACTTGCATCAGATAAATGTACAGACACATCAGAAAAAATATTCATAACAAGACAAAACAGTACACAAGACACATCATGGAAATCAGCAAACGATGCAAAATACATGAAACCAACAGAGACTTGTGATGAGTGTACAGGGGAAGAAACACCTGATGAAACAGATAATGAAAATACAACAAATACAAATGAAGTAAATACCAACACAATCACAAATACAAATACCAATACAAACACTAACACAAATACAAATACTAATACAAACACCAATACAAATACAAATACGAATACCAATACCAATACAGATACAAACACCAACACAAATACAAATACAAATACCAATACAAACACTAACACTAACACAAATACAAACACCAACACAAGTGAAACCGAAGATGAGGAAGATGATGATTAAATTATAACTATAAAGACTCTGCACAATGCAGACTCTTTATAGTTAATAAAAAGAGGAGGAATAATATAAATGGACTTAAAACTATATAATACACTTTCAAGAGAGAAAGAAGTATTTACTCCTATAAATGATATCGTCAAAATTTATTCATGCGGACCAACAGTATATAGTTATGCACACATTGGTAATTTTAGAGCATATATATTCATGGATACCTTAAGGAGAGTGCTAAAATATAACGGATATAAAATAAAACATGTAATGAACATAACAGACGTTGGACATTTGGAATCTGATGCAGACGAAGGAGAAGATAAAATTGCTAAAGCTGCAAGAAAAGAAAACAAAGATCCATACGAAATAGCAGAATTTTATACAAAAATATTTTTAAAAGATATTGATAGATTAGATATAGATAAACCAGAGATAATTTGCAAAGCAACAGACCATATACAAGAAATGATAGAATACGTATCTGATATTGTAAAAAATGGATATGGGTATGAGACATCAAAAGGAGTATATTTTGATATATCAAAACTAGATAAATACCCTATACTCTCAGACAGAAAAGTAGATGAACAAATAGCAGGAGCAAGAGTAGAAGTAGACAAAGAAAAGAAAAATCCAGAAGACTTTGCATTATGGATAAAAGCACCAGAAAAGCATTTAATGAAATGGGAAAGCCCTTGGGGACTCAGCTACCCAGGTTGGCATATAGAATGTTCAGCAATGAGTAATAAATATTTAGGAGAACAATTTGATATACACACAGGTGGAATAGACCATATACCAACACATCACGAAAATGAAATCGCACAAAGCAAAGGAAGATGTGGAAAAATACCAGCAAAATTTTGGATGCATTGTAATTTCCTAACTGTAGACGGAGGGAAAATGTCAAAAAGTTTAGGAAATATATATACATTAGACATACTAGAAGAAAAAGGAATAGAACCACTTGCATACAAACTACTTTGTTTCTCATCACACTATAGAAACAAACTAAACTTCACATTTGAAGGGGCAAAATCAAGTAACACATCACTTATAAGACTTAAAGAAGGATACCAAAAACATCTACTAGGAACAGAAAATATAGAAGAAAATATAATAAACGAATTTGAAGAAAAATTCCATAAAGCAATAAATGACGATATGAATATGCCAGTTGCAATGAGCGTTGTTTGGGACGTTATTAGATACAATAGAAAATCTAAAGATTTAGCAAAACTATTACTTAAATTTGATGAAGTTTTAGGATTAAAAATAGATGAACCAATCTCTAAAAAAACTGAAATACCAGAAGAAATATATGAACTTATAGAACAAAGAAAAGAAGCTAGAGAAAACAAAAACTGGGAATTGTCAGACAAAATAAGGGATATAATAAAAGAAAAGGGGTATATTATTAAAGATTCTAAAGAAGGAATGGAAATAGAAAAAATTTAGTTAGAAAAACTTTAAAGTTTTTCTACTAAATTTTGGATATAAACTATTTTCAAACCAAAAGAGAAAGGAACAAGATAAATGGAAAAAAAGAAAGGTTTCTTTAAAAAAGCATGGACAAGTATAAGAGACTTTGAAAAATATGAAGAATTTGCAGCAGACAAAGTTACAAGTGCAGTGAGTTACATATTAATACTCACATTAATATTTACATTAATAATATCTATAGCATATACATATAAATTTCACACAATGCTAAGTGATGTAGAAAATTATATAAGTGAAAACATAGAAGAAATAAAAATAGAAAATGGAAATTTAACAATTTCAGCAAATGAAGAACCAATAATAATAGAAAATGAGGAAGAAATATTTCCAATCATAATAATAGATACATCAGAAGAAGCAGATGTAGCAAGTTATGAAGAAAAAATAGATTTATATGGTATGGGAATACTAATATTAAGAGATAAAATAATAGTATCAAGTGACTTTCTAACACAAGTTGAAAGTATAAATTACTCTGACATTTTTACTGAAGACATAGAAAATAAAGAAGAACTATTAAATCTAATTTCAGGAAATAATAGAACTGAGCTATATACACTACTTATTGCAACAATCTTTATCTACTTATTTATTGTGTACATTACATCAAACTTAGTAGATGCAATAGTATTAGGAGTACTTGGATATTTATTTGCTAGAATAGTAAGACTAAGATTAAAATATAAAGCAACATTTAATATTGGAATTCACTCATTAACACTTCCAATAGTATTAAATTTAATATATATAATAGTAAATACATTTACAAACTTTACGATAACATATTTCCAATGGATGTATACAACAATATCATATATATATGTAGCAGTTGCAATACTTATGATTAAGACTGAAATAATAAATCAAAAAATACAACTAATACGACTAGAAAAAATACAAGAAAAAGTAGCTGAAGAAGAACAAGTAGAAGAAAAACCAGAAAAAGAAGAAAAAGACAAAAAGGAAAGAAACGAAGAAGATAAAAAAGAAAAAGATGAAGGGGAACAGCCAGAAGGCTCTAATGCGTAAAGAAAGGAAAATGATAAGTGAGAAAAAATAATAAACCTAATAAAAATAATCTTTATACAATAATCCTATGTATATTTATAATAATAGCAGTAGCACTCGTAGCATCAGTATACTTTATGAACCAAAATGATGAAGAAAAAGAAAATGTTGCATATACACAACTTATAAAAGACATTGATGAAGAAAAAGTAGAAAAAATAGAAATGACAGTAGGAAGTACAACATTAAAAGTAACATATAAAGATAGAGAAAATGACGAAGACACAGAAACAGTAATAATTCCAAATACACAAGCTTTTATTGAATATATAAATGAAAAAACATTAGCTGGAAGTGATATACAACTAGAACAAAAATCTAGTGGATTTCTATCAATAATAAGTAACAATCTTTTATCAATTATATCAACAGTGTTAATGATAACAATAGTAGTAATGATATTCAAAATGCAAGGACTTGGAGATAAAGGTAAAGTCTATGACGGAGTAGAGACTAAGAATAAAGTAACATTTGAAGATGTTGCTGGGCTAGACGAAGAGAAAAAAGAAATGATAGAAGTAGTTAGCTTTTTAAAAGAACCTGAAAGATTTCAAAAAATGGGAGCTAAGATTCCTAAAGGAATATTACTTTGCGGAAAACCAGGAACAGGAAAAACCCTTATGGCAAGAGCAATTGCAGGAGAAGCAAATGTACCATTTATATCAATGAGTGGTTCTGAATTTATAGAAATGTTTGCAGGACTTGGAGCATCAAGAGTCAGAAAACTATTTGAAAAAGCAAAAAAACTTGCACCATGTATAATATTTATAGATGAAATAGATGCAATCGGATCAAGAAGAACAAATGCAAGTGGTGCAGAATCAGAAAATAATCAAACATTAAATCAGCTATTAGTGGAAATGGACGGATTTGAGACAAATGATACAATAATAGTACTTGCAGCAACAAATAGACATGAAATGCTAGACAAAGCCTTACTAAGACCAGGAAGATTTGATAGACAAATTACAATAGCACCACCAGACTTAAGAGGAAGAGAAGAAATCTTGAAAATATACAGTAAAGAAAAGAAATTTTCAAGTGAAATAAATCTAAAAGATATAGCAGAAGATACAGCGGGATTTACTGGAGCAGAACTTGCAAATGTATTAAATGAAGCCGCAATAATTGCAACAGTAAATAAGCATGAAGCAATACAAAGAGAAGACTTAGAAGAAGCTGTAAAAAAGGTAACAGTAGGACTTGAAAAAACAAGTAGGGTAATCTCAGACAAAGATAAAAAACTAACAGCATATCATGAAGCAGGACATGCAATAGTCAGTAGATATCTAGCAACAAGCCTCGATGTAAAAGAAATCTCAATAATTCCAAGAGGAGTTGCTGGTGGATATACAATGTACAAAACAAATGAAGATAAATTCTATATCTCAAAAACTGAAATGGAAGAAAGACTAGTATCATTACTAGGAGGAAGAGTTGCAGAAAAAGTCGCATTAGACGAAATATCAACAGGAGCAAGCAATGACTTAGAAGTTGCAACTAAAATCGCAAGAGATATGATAATAGTATATGGTATGAGTGACAAAATAGGACCAATATCTCTAAAAGTAGATAATCCAGCAGAATTAGAACTCTATGGACATGAAATAGAAGACGAAGTAGGAAAAGAAATAAGGAGACTTCTAGATACAGCATATTCAAGAGCAATGCAGATATTAATAGCAAACAGAGATAAATTAGAAGCTGTAGCAGAAGCATTACTACAAAAAGAAACAATAACAAAAGAAGAATTTGAACAATTTTTTAAAGATGAAAATTGATAAATAACAAAATATTGGAAACAAAAAAGGAGAAAAATTTTAGTAGTATCGAAAATTTTTCTCCTTTTTTGTTAGATAACTAATTGGTCTAACATGGAAAATAGACACTAGAATTGAACCACATCCAATAACAACAGAAGATTACAAAAAGATTTCAACTCCATTTGTAAAAGAAATTGTGGATACAGGAATAAAAGTCGCATAAATTAAGAGTTAAAATTGGTAACATAAATAAAAAAGGTAATATAAGGACACATGAGACTTATATGTTATTTAGCATA
>CAYVWC010000040.1:4302-7877 GCA_964455415.1 uncultured Clostridium sp. | reverse complement strand
CAATTAAAATTATCTCTAATATTTTCACACATACTCACCACTATTTTTATATTAAGAAATATCTTTAAATATGTGTTGAATTTCTACTTCTTCTAAAAAAGGTATTGCATTAAGCAATACCTTTTAGGTTTTATTTATTAATAATTTCTATTATTACTCTATCATTATCTTTTAAGTTATGTTCTTTTCTTAGGTTTTTATCTGAGACAATCTCAATAATATTTAATGGATGATCTCCTCCTATATCATTATTTTTTTTAGGTCTTACTATGTATGCATTATGGCCTTGTATCTTACATTTCTGAAGTAATACTTCATAATCCCCTCCATATTCATGTGGAAGGATTTTATTTTCTTCTTTTAAAATATAGTCTTTTTCAAGTTCAATATTTAAAGTTCCAAGAAATAAGTTTATGCCGTATTTTTCTTTAAAAATCCCACTTATTTTTTCTGTCCAAAAGTGTCCTTCTCCAAGACCTGTTTTAACTTTTCCTTTTAGCTTATACATCATATTTATATTCTACGTCCTCCATAAATGAAAATATCTCAGATAAATACTTTTTGGTTACTACAGAGACTGCTGAAGGTGGATTTCTTTGTCCGAACTGCAATTAATTTTTGCGTGTAACAATTTTCTGCTGTTTTAAAAAGTAAAAATCTATTTTTTAGATAGGTAAAGTAGACTTGATATCCGTCATCTAATATTTTTTCAAATTCATCAAATGTATAATTTTCCATTTAATAGTACTCCTTAAACATTTATTTTACTAAATCATCAAATTCTGCTTCAGTAATGATTTTTACTCCAAGTTCTTCTGCTTTTGTTAATTTACTTCCAGCTTCATCTCCAGCTAGCACATAATTTGTCTTTTTGGACACAGAATTAGAAGTTTTGCCTCCAAATTTCTCTATTATTTCTGAAGCTTCATCTCTTGTATATTTTTCCAAAGTTCCTGTAAGAACAAAAGTCATACCTGAAAATCTATTGTCATTTCCTTCTTCTTCAGGTTCTTGCATATTTACATCTGCATTTTTTAGTTTTTCAATTAGATCCATAGTTTGTTCTTGTTTAAAGAATTCATATATACTTTTAGCCGTTACTTGCCCAATGTCTTCTATTAAGCTTAGACTAGTTTCACTTGCATTTATTAAATTATCGATATTTTTATATTTTTTCGCTAAAATTTTAGCAGACTTTGTTCCAATATGCCTTATACCTAATGCGCTTATTAATTTATCTAAGCTGTTATTCTTACTATTGTTTATAGCATTTATTAAATTAGTTGCAAATTTATTCCCATTTTTTTTAAGTGAAGCAATATCTTCTTTCTTTAAGTAATATATATCAGAAATACTATTTAATAGTCCTTTATCTATTAGTTGTTCAATTATTGCATATCCTAGTCCGTCTATATCCATACCTTCTTTTGAAGCAAAGTGTACTATGTTTCTAAGTTTCCTAGCACTGCATTCTATTCCTATACACCTTTTTATTGCTTCTCCATTTTCTCTAACTGCAGGTGCTCCACATACTGGACATACATCAGGCATTGTAAATTCTTTTTCTTCCCCTGTTCTTTTTTCCTTAACAACTTCTACAACTTCTGGTATGACATCTCCTGCTTTTTGTATTATTACATGATCTCCTATTTTTAAATCTTTTGATGTTATAAAATCCTCATTGTGGAGAGTTGTTTTAGATATAGTTGACCCAGCAAGTTTTACAGGTTCTAGTATAGCCATTGGAGTAATTGCTCCTGTTCTTCCGACTTGACATACAATGTCTTTTAAGATTGTTTCTTTTCTTTCTGGTGGATATTTATACGCTATTGCCCACCTTGGTGTTTTGAAAGTTGTTCCTAATAACTCTCTTAGTTTTAAATTATCTACTTTGATTACTGCACCGTCTGTTCCAAAACTTAACTCTTCACGGATTGTTCCAATTCTTTCAACTTCTTTTATTGCACTTTCTATTCCAACACATTTCTTTTTTATTGGATTTACATTAAAACCTAACTTTTCTAAATATTTAAGTTGTTCATAGTGCGAGTTAAAACTATTATTTTCTAATCTCTGCACATTGAATATATATATATCAAGAGGTCTTTTAGCCGTTTTTTTACTATCTAATTGTCTTAAAGAACCAGCAGCAGCATTTCTCGCATTTGCAAAAGTTTTTTCTTCAAGTATTTCTTGCTCTTCGTTCATTTTCTCAAAGTTTTCCTTAGAAATAAAGACTTCTCCACGTACTATGATATTTACCTTCTCTTTTAATTCTTTTGGTATATTCTTTATCGTCTTTAAATTTGCTGTAACATCTTCTCCTATTTGTCCATTTCCACGTGTTGCCCCTCTTATAAATTTTCCGTTCTACATATTCAAGAGCAACTGATAAGCCGTCAATTTTAGTTTCTACTGTATATTCTATTATATCTTTGGCCGTTTCTTTTCTTACTCTTGAGTCAAAAAGTAGTAATTCTTCTATAGTAAATACATCTTGTAAACTTTGAAGTGGAACTTCATGTTCTACTTTTTCAAAGCCTTCTTTTACATGTCCTCCTACCTTTTGTGTTAAAGAATTTTTGTCAATTAAATCAGGGTATTCAGCCTCTAAATTTCTTAACTCTACCATAAGCATGTCATATTCAAAGTCAGATATTTCTGGACTATCTTCGTCATAATATTTAGTTGCATAATATTCGGTTTTTTCTCTTAACTCTTCAATTCTCTTTTTTGCACTTTCTTTGTCCATTGTAAATTCCCTTCATTTCATTTTAATTTTATTTATCTTTTAATAATTCTTTTCCACCCTTAACATAGTCTATTCCTGAGAATATTGTGGCTATAATAGAGATAAGCATAAGAATAGAAGTTACAACATTTATCACAATTTCTAATCCTGTAAGTTCTCCTCCTATAAAGTTAAAGAATATATTAGTTCCATTGATATTTATAAATGCAAGAGTTATGGCTATCATTTGAGTTACTGTTTTAAGTTTTCCCCAAATAGAAGCTGCAATTACTTTTCCTCCTTGTTCTACGGCAATTAATCTGTATGCTGATACTACAAATTCACGAGTTAAAACGATTATTGGTATCCATGCAGGTAAATTCCCATATTCTACTAAAATTAACATTGCTGCTAAAACAAGTATTTTATCAGCGATTGGATCTAAAAATTTTCCAAAATTTGTTACTTGATTTCGTGAACGAGCAATGTATCCGTCTAGTTTATCTGTTAGAGAAGCTATAATGAAAATCACGTCCATGATTATGTATGATATAGGGATACCAAATATACTTCCTTCTAACCCTAGAAATGGTATTATAACCATTATTGGTACAAGTAATATTCTTATAACTGTTAATTTGTTAGGTAAATTCATTTTTATTCTCCATTTCTTTTTTATTATTTTATAATTATATCGAATATTTTATGAAAAATAAAGAGATATTTATAAATTTTAAGCATTTATAAAAGAATTTATATAAATTAAACTTTTCTAAATTTTTATAAACTTTCAAAAAAAGACCCTCCTGCCGGAGCAGAAGGGAAGAACCTACTGTGCTTTTTT
>CAYVWC010000040.1:0-4202 GCA_964455415.1 uncultured Clostridium sp. | reverse complement strand
TTTTTTCTATCTTTTGTCAAATATTGTTTTCACTATTCCTTTGTCTATTAGTGTTTCAAATATTGGTTTTAAAATTATTATAATTATCGGTCCTATAAGCAATCCTATTACTCCCATTGCCTTGTATCCTGTATACATTGCTATTAGAGTGAATATTGGATGTATTCCTATTTGATTGCTTACAACTTTTGGCTCTAATAATTGTCTAATTATTGTTATTACTACCAAAAGAATAAATAATGCCAGTGCTAAGTTTATATCTCCGTTCATTGCAGTTATTATTGCCCATGGGAGTAATATTGTTCCAGAACCTACTATAGGAAGTGCATCTGCAAAAGCGATGAGTAATGCCATAAGTAATGGATATCCAACATTTAGTCCAAAAATTTTAAATAAAAATAGTCCTATTAATACTAGCATAAAATTAATCACAATTAGTATTACTTCTGCTTTAAGATATCCTCCAAGTAACTGAATTATTTTCTTTACATTTTTGCTGAATTTCTTTACCCAGTCTTTAGGAAAGTGATGTTCTATTTGATCCAGTATATATAATCTGTCTGCACATATGAAATAAGTTGCAAGTATTGTGACTATTGTATATATTCCAACAGTTCCTATTGATGATATTTTAGATATGACCACAGTTAAAAAATCTGTTATCCATTTTGATATTGTTTCTAAAAGATTAGAAGCTGAATTTTTAAATATTTCTTCTAATTTTTCTGGTATTTGAAGATTATCAAAATTTAACTTGTCTATATAAGATGTTATATAATTATACCCTTCATCTATATAGTAATTAAGTGAAGAAAGGAGGCTTGACCCTTCTTCTAATAATATGGCTATTCCCCATATTAAAAGTGCTAAAATTATAACAAATACGATTATTAATACAATTATTGCACTTGTTTTTCTTGTGAGATTTGTTTTTCTATAAATCTTATTTATAAATGGTTCGACAATTACAGAAATAATAAACGCAATTAAAAATGGCATGTAAAACACAGCCATTTTAAATGCAAGATATATTCCTATTATGGTTATAATTAGCGTAATTATCCTTTTTGTTACTTTTTTTAAGTATCCAACGTCTACAACCATTTAGCTTTTATTTCCTTCCTTTAAAGTAAGATAATATATTCTATTCTAAATTAGTTTTTTTATTCTTTTTTACTTAATCATCAAATTCTTCTTGTTCTATTGCTGGTGTAGCAAATGGTTCTTCTTCAGGTTCAACTTCATTGTATTCATATTCATATGTTTCGTTATTTCTTGTTCTATTTCTTCTAGGTTTTATTCTGCTTGAATTGTTAATCTTTTCTGTTTTTACTTCTTTTGAATTATTATTTTGTTCTTTTGATTTTTCTTCTTTTTTTATCTGCATTTGCTTATTTATTAAATTATTTACTTTATCTATTGCATCAGGCATATAATCTAATAATTTGTCAACAGCTGATGAGTGAGATACAGGTAGTAATTTTACATTATTTGCTTGTACTACTAAGAAAGCTATTGGGTTAATGTTTACTCCTGCTCCACTTCCTCCTCCAAATGGAAGACGGTAATGTACTTGTTCTTCTTCATCTTTTCTTGAATATTCGTTTATTGTTTCTCCTTTGAACTCACTTCCTCCTGCTGCAAAGCCAAATGACACCTTTGATATTGGAATAATTATTACATTGTTATTTGTTTCTATTGGTTCTCCTATAATCGTATTTACATCAATCATATCTTGAATACTATTCATAGCTGTAATCATAAGTCCTTCTATTGGATGTTCGCTCATTTTTTATCATCCCTTTCTTTAATAAAATGTATATTACATGAATAATATGTACCATTTTTACATTTATTATACAATTTATCCTAAAATTTATAGCATTTCCATATTTATACAATGGTATTATTTTGTATTTGATATTTTTATATTCACAATTCCTAAAAATTATTGCAAATAATGATGAAATAAGTGTGACTAAAAAAACTGTGGTTAGCAATTCCTCTGTTCCTATTTGCGCTTCCATATTTAGCTTTTCTATTTTTATCTTTAATTCTTTTATTATCCCTAATGTTTTTATTCTTTTAGCCATTTTTACATCTTTTTTTATATCTTTCATGTTGTTTAATATATGCAATTTTTCTATTAATTTTTTTGTTATTTTAACTTTAGCAATTTTTACTTTGCCAAACAAATAGAGTTCTACATATATTAAAAAGTCTTTTTCTAATTTCTTCTTTTTTTCTCCTGATGAGAAATTACTAATATTAATATTTACAATATTTAATTTTATTGTAGATAAGATTAATAAGATAATTGTAAAAATTATTAAAAATAAAATGGCACAAAAAAATAGTAAAACCAGTTTCATAATATATGTCTGCTCCTTTCACACATATATTTTCTAACTATTACTAGTTTTACCATTTTTTGTATTAAATATACTTAATATTAACCAACTTTTTTGTTTCTTTCAACTGTTATATCCCCAAACAGTTCATCTTGGCTTGTTTTTACTTTATTTCTTCGTGATAATTCTAATAAACCTGTAAAAGCTGTTACAACTTCGACTTTATTACATTTTGATAGTGTATACATTTTATTGAATATAAATTTGGGTCTTTTTATAAGTTCTCTAAACATTTCTTTTACTTTACTTCCAACTGTGTATGTATCTTTTAATGCTATTCTCTCTATGTTTTGTGCATTTTGATTTACCTTATTTTTATATCTTTCTAATACATCATTATATAAATTATATATTACTCCACTATCATAATTTTTTTCTAATGTTTGTTTTGGCAATTCTATGTTTTCTTTAGCTCTAAATATTCTTTTAGAGTATTCATTATACATCTCTTTAAGCTTTACAGTTGTTTCTTTATATTTTTTGTATTCTATAATTCTTCTTATTAATTCTTCTTCTGTAAGTTCCTCTTCATTTGAAGAATCTGTGTTTGGCAAAAGTCCTTTAGATTTTATAAGTAGAAGTGTTGAAGCCATTATTAAGAATTCGCTACTTACTGCCAATTTTTGCTTTTCTATTTGATTTATATATTCTATATACTGATTTGTTATTTCATCTAGGTTGATATCATATATATCCATTTTATTTTTATCTATTAAATGGCATAATAAATCTAGTGGTCCTTCAAAATTTTCTATTTTTATTTGTATTTTATTGGTTTCTAGTAGTAACGTATTTTGCATCTTTAATCTTAAACCTTCCTTTATTTTTATAGTTCCAAATGTAACTATTGTTTTTCAATTTTTTCTAATGTTTCTGGCATAAATCCCTTGCTTAGAAGATAATTCTTTAGTTTTTGTGGTTCTGTCGTTCTTTGCTTTTTTTCGTATATTTTTTTGGCTGAATTTAACTCATATTCTTCTAATTGTTCTCTATTCTCATTTATGTAGTCTTCTATATAATCTACATATACTCCTTTTGAATATATTTTATTTTTTATTTCTCTAATAGACATTGCCTTTAGTTTCATATATTCATTAAATAATTTTTTTACGTATTCTGCATCATTTATATATCCAGCTTCTTTTACATATTCTATTATATCTTCAAGCATATTTTCTTCGATTGCATTACAGAATTTTTTTCTTACCTCATATTCTGTTCTTTTTTTATATAGAATATATGACATAACTTTTGTTTTATTTTCATCAAATTCTTCTATAGTATACATCTAAATTCCTTCCATTTGATTTTATTCTTCTATATCTTCTAGTTCTTCATCTTCTTGCTCGTTTGCTTCTCCTTCTGCTAGACTGTTTTCAAATGCTTGTTTCATGTTTTCTCTTATTTTTGCTTCAACTTCATCCATAATTTGTGAGTTTTCAGCTAAATATTTTTTGACGTTTTCTCTACCTTGTCCTATTCTATCTCCTTTATAGCTAAACCATGAACCACTTTTTTCTATTATATCTAGGTTAACTGCTATATCTAGTATATTTCCTTCTTTTGATATCCCTTTTCCATATAATATATCAAATTCTGCTTCTCTAAAAGGTGGAGCAACTTTGTTTTTAACTATTTTTACTCTGGCTCTATTTCCTACTACTTCTCCGTCTTGTTTGATGTTTTCTATTTTTCTTATATCCATTCTAACTGATGAATAGAATTTTAAAGCTCTACCTCCTGTTGTTGTTTCTGGATTTCCAAACATTACTCCTATTTTTTCTCTTAATT
>CAYVWC010000039.1:0-7948 GCA_964455415.1 uncultured Clostridium sp. | reverse complement strand
ATTATATCCTATATATCATTTTTATTCAAGTTTTTTAAAATATTTTTTTACTTAATTTTGCTATTTTGGATTTTTTACCCAGAATATCCTTTTGAATATAAGCTACTTTCTATTTCTCCTATTCTTTTTATTATTGATGTAACAAGTGGTACTAATATGTAGTTTGGCTTTTGTATTATATTTTTTAAATTAAAGTTAAATCCTTTTGATTTTAATGAATATTTAATTTCTAACATTTCTTTTTGTATTATAGGAATAAATGTAATACCTATACATACAATTATTCCTATTTCTTTTGAATCAATTTTTATTATTTTCAATGGTTTTAATATTGTTTCTATAACATATTGTAATTTTTGTGGAGTCATTTTTCTTGAAAATATATATGTCATATTGCATACTATTATTAGTCTTATTCCTATTAAAGCTCCATAGTTTACTCCACTTAATATCATATTTATTCCAGCTGTAAAAATTACAAATGGCATGAGTTTTAGTATATTAAATAACGCTTTTTTTATATTTTGTCTTAGTATAATCATAAGTAATATATTAATTATACATAGTATTCCTAAGCAAGCATAGCTTTTTATAAAAAATACGCAAATTGTATATATTAAAAACAATATAAATTCTACAATGTATGTCATTTTGTTTCCTTTCAAATTAGTTCTTCTAGGTTAATTTTTATTCCTTTTTCTCTTAACTTTTGCATTGTTTCTATTGGCTTTGGTATTTTTATTCCTTTTTCTTTTAAGAAGGCTATATTTTCAATTATTTCTTTTGTTTTAAATTCTTTTGCAATTTTTCCATTTTCCATGACAATTACTCTATCAGATATAAATATTTCATCAATTATATTTGTTATATATATAATAGTATAACCTAAATTTTTAAGTTCTTTTACAATTTTCTTTATATCTTCTTTTCCCTCTGGATCAAGCATTGCTGTTGGCTCGTCCATAACAATATACTTTGGTTTTACACTTAACACTCCTGCAATTGTAACTCTTTGCTTTTGTCCTAGTGATAGTTCATATGCTTCTTTATCTATATATTCTTCCATTCCGCACTTGTTTCAATGCTTTTTCAATTCTTTCTTCCTTGTTGTCTAATTCCAAATTGTTAAGAGCAAAAATGATGTCATCATGTACATTATTAAAAATAATTTGATTTTCAGGATTTTGAAAAACAATTCCGTATTATTTTTCTTAAATTTATAAATTCCTTCTTGTTTTTTGTATCAATATCATCTATTAATATTTTTCCGATTAGTTGGAACTGTAATTCCTGAAATTAGTCTTGCAAGTGTTGATTTTCCTGAACCGTTTTTCCCTATAATGCTTACAACTTCTCCTTCATGAATTTCTAAATTTATTTGTTTTAGTACTTCTGTCCCATTTTTATATTTATATTCCAGGTCTTTTACTTCTATCATTTTTAATTTTCCTCTCTATTTTCTAAAACTACACTTTTTACATCTTTATATACGTAAAAGCTCCCGTATTATCATTATTATTTTTTCTTTATATTTATTTATTGCAATATTTATTGCACTTTCTAATTCTTCTTTATATATGTTTTTATTTAAGTATTTTTTTGCTTCTCCATATAAATCTTCTTTACTTACATATTTTTCTGGATTATTTCCAGTAGTAAAGTAGAAAATTCCATTTTCATCTTTTGTCAAGATTTCAATTACTTTTTTATAATCTTTTGTTTTTAATAGAGATATTATATATACTTTTTGTTTGTTAGGATAATACATTTTTAATATTTCTCTTAAATTTTCTATTGCATTTTCATTATGTCCTCCGTCAAATATTACTTTGGGACTATTTTTTAATGTTTCAAATCTTGCTTTATGTATTACACTACTTAGTCCCGTTCTTATTGCTTTATCTTTTATTTCATATCCTTTAGATTTTAAAATATCTACACATTTTAGTGTAATTGCTGCATTATATATTTGACATTTTCCTTTTAAGTTTATTTTTATATTTTTATATTCTTTATAATCAATTTCTTGATAATCTTCATTAAATGAATAATTAGTAATATCTTCTTTTTCTATTAAATGTAATTTACTTTGTTTTTTCGTGCACTCTTTTTTTATTATGTTTGTAACTTTTTCTTGATAGCACATTATTACATCATTATTATTCTTTATTATTCCTGCCTTATTTTCTGTAATTTCTTCTATTGTCTTCCCTAATATATCTACATGGTCAAGTCCAATGCTTGTAATTATTGATATTATTCCGTCTGCTATATTTGTACAGTCGTATAATCCTCCCATGCCAGTTTCTAGGACAACAAAATCACATTTTTGTCTTGCAAAATATACTAATGCAAGTGTTGTAACAATCTCAAATTCTTTAACAGGAATACTATGTGTATTATTATATCTATCTACTTTTTCTGATATTTCCTCTAATATACTACTCATTTCTTCATCTGTAATTTCTATGTTGTTTACTGTTATCCTTTCATTGTATTTAATAAGATGTGGTGAGATATATTTTCCAACTCTATATCCTGCATTTACTAGAACATTATTTATCATTTCACACACACTACCTTTTCCATTAGTTCCTGCTATATGAATAAATTTTGTTTTTTTATCTGGATTATCAAATTCTTTCATAAAAAATGCCATAGCATCTAAAGTTGGATCTTTTGTAACTGAGTCAAAATTTTTTAAGTATTCCTCTATATCCATTTACTTGATTTCCTTTCTAAGTTTAATCATATAAGTATTTTTTTGTAATTGGTCTTAATGCTTGTACTAGTACAAAGATTGTTATTATTTGTATAGGTATCATTATAAGTTCTGCTGTAAGTCTTGTTGATAATACTGCTATATATGCTTTATCATACATTATAACTAGCCATAGCGAGTTCATTAGTATATGTACTACTCCAATTACTGCTATACAAGCAATCACGAGTCTTATGATTAATTCTTTACTTTTTAATTCTTCTCCCTTTTTATAAAGGATAAATCCATAAATTAGCCCTTTACAAATGGCACTTATTGTAAATCCTATAAAATATGTTCCAAATGGGAATAATAGAGCTCCTATTATATCTGCTATACCAGAGATGATAGCTGTATACTTTGGCCCTAACCAGATTGCAGAAAGTGCTATTGGTACAAAACTAAATCCAATTGATAATAGTGGTGTATTTATAGATAAAAATCTTGATAATACTATAGTTAATGCAAGAAGCATTGCTGATAATATACTCTTTTTTGTTTTTGATATTGATTGCATAAAAAAAACTCCTTTCATAGAGTTCCCTGAAAGAAGATCAAAAATATTTCTTCTAATTCATAGCGGAATGCAAAAACAAATGAGCAAGCAGTTTGCTTTTCCCTTATTATCAACTTCCCGTATAACAAGTCTTAACTATTTGCTTTTTACTCTATGAATAATATAATACACCTTTTTACATATTTCGTCAATTGATTTATATAAAATACTGTTATTTTGCTTATATATTATATAATTTGCTTAATATGATTAATATTAAGCTCTCCGATTGTTTATATAAACTTCTATAGCATCAATTCTTGCATAACTTTCTTCTATTCTATTTACATACATGAAATATCTTGCTGCTTCATATATATGCTTTTGTTTTTCATAATCTATTGCCTCTTTAGCTTCCCCAAATTTCATATTTGCTCTTGTTTTTACTTCAACAAATATTATATTTGTTTTATCATGTGCTATTATATCTATTTCTCCTTTCATACATCTAAAGTTTTTACAGATTATTTTATACCCTTGTTTTTCAAGATAGTCTGACGCTTCTTGTTCTCCCATTTTACCTTTTATATGTTTTTGATCCATTTTTTATCCTTTCTATTTATACTGCTTTGTATTTGTTACCAACTTTTGTTATTAGTCCTTCAAGTTCCATTAAAAATATTATTGAATAAGTTTCTGTTATATCAAGTTTTGCTTTTATGCTTATTTCATTTATAGTTAGTGGTATACACAATATTTCATAAATTTTTCTATATTCTTCTGGTATTTCCTTAATTTTTGACTGACTTGTATTATCTACTTCTTCTTTTAATTCTTCAATTTTTATTTCTTTTATATTGCTATCTGGTTTATAGTTTTTTATTACATCTATTGGACTTTGTACAAGTATAGCTCCTTTTTTAATAAGATTATTTGTTCCTATCCCTTTTTTATTTGTTATCGCACTTGGTATACAAAATACTTCTTTTCCTTGTTCTTTTGCGTGCCTTGCTGTTATTGATGTCCCGCTTCTTTTCTCTGCCTCTACAATTACTACTCCTAGACTAAGTCCACTTACTATTCTATTTCTTTGTCTAAATTTTTCTGAATCTGGTTTTGTTCCCCTTTCATATTCACTTATAATCGCTCCTCCATTTTCTAGTATTTTTTCATATATATCCTTGTTTTCTTTTGGATAAATATAGTCTACCCCAGATGCAAGTACTGCTATTGTTTTACCGTTTTACCTCAAGTGCCCCGTAAATGTGCTTTTGCATCAATTCCTTTTGCCATACCGCTAATTACTGTAAATCCTTCTTGTGCAATATTTGCTGAAAATAGTTCTGCATTTTTTGCTCCTTCTTTTGTACAATCCCTAGAACCAACTATGGCTATTCCTTTTTGTTTTAAGATTGTTTTATTTCCAATTACATATATCTTTTTAGGTGGTTTTTTGATATTTTTTAGTCTTTCTGGGTATTCCTCACTTTTAATACTTATCTCTTCTATTTGCATATTGATAACACCTCTTTTAATTATTCCAATATTTTCTATCTAAATCTCTGTATTTTATAGCTTCTATAACATGCTTACTTTCTATTTCTTCTTTATTATCTAAGTCTGCAATCGTTCTTGCTACTTTTAGAATTCTTCCATATGCTCTAGCACTAAAGCCTAATCTTTTAAATGCATCTTCTAAAATTTTCTTTTCATTTTCTTTTAGTTTACAATATATTTCAATAAGCTCTGGTGTTAATTCAGAATTAGAGTATATACCATATTTTTTATATCTTTCATATGCTATTTTTTTTGCATTATTTACTCTTTCTTTTATTTTTTCGCTTTCTTCTTCTGTATTTTCATTTTCTAAACTTTTATAATCAACTGCTTCTACCTCAATATGTATATCTACTCTATCTAATAATGGTCCACTTATCTTCCCTATGTATTTATCTATCTGGTTTCTTGAGCATGTACAATTTTTATCTCTTGATCCATAATATCCACATGGGCATGGGTTCATTGATGCTATAAGCATAAAGTTGCAAGGATATGTTAAATTTGCATTAACTCTACTTATTGTTACTTTTCTGTCTTCTAATGGCCCCCTCATTAGTTCAAGTGTGTGCTTATTAAACTCTGTAAGTTCATCTAAAAATAATACTCCATTATGTGCTAAACTGATTTCTCCAGGTTTTGGAATTTTCCCTCCTCCGTATAAGTGACGCTCCTGATATTGTATGATGTGGTGCTCTAAATACTCTGTTTGTGATTAATGGGATTTTATCTTTTATAAGTCCTGCTATACTATGTATTTTTGTAACTTCTAATGCTTCTTCTACTGTTAGGTCAGGAAGTATTGAAGGCAAGCATTTTGCCATCATAGTTTTTCCGTGAGCCGTGGGCTTCCAATAAGTAGGCAATTATGTCCGCCCTGCTGCTGCAACTTCTAATGCTCTTTTTACATTTTTTTGACCTTTTACATATTTAAAATCCATTTCATAACTTATCTTTTTTTTGAATATATTTTCAATATCTGTTGTTTCAGGCTCTATATTTGTTTCTTCATTTAAGTAATCTAATAATTCTTTTAGATTTTCTACACCTATAACTTTTATATCTTGAACAATAGCTGCTTCTTTTGCATTTTCTTTTGGAAGAATTATTTTCTTTATTCCTAATTTTGATGCTTCTAATGCTATTGGAAAAGCACCGATTTATTTTTCTAATTCTTCCGTCTAATGATAATTCTCCAACTAATGCAGTATCTTCTAATTCTACTTTTTTTATATATTCATTTGACATAAGTATCCCTATTGCCATTGGTACATCATACATTGATCCTTCTTTTTTTGTATCTGCTGGAGATAAGTTTATTATTATTCTTCTACTCTCAAGTTTTAGTCCTGTATTTTTTATTGCTGCCTTAATTCTTTCTTTAGACTCTTTAATACTTGTATCAGGTAAACCTACAATTTCCCACATAGGAAGTCCACCGTGACACATCAACTTGAACATCAACTAAATTTCCATTTAGCCCATGTAAAGACATTGATTTTACTATTGATAACATTTTTCCTCTTTCTTTTTGGATTTAATTTTAGATTTAATTTTTAGAATTTAAGTTTTTTTGAAATAATATATTTATGTTATATAACAGCTATTTTAACTTGTCAAGAAAAATAGTTTGACATTATTCGACAATTTGCTTTAGATATGCTGTTTTTAGTTAGTAAAAAGGAGGGTGTAGAATAACACCCTCCTCACTTCCAATTTTGTTTTGGGCACGTGTCCCACCCGATATACCTAAGCCAGAGACGACCAGAGGCTGTATTGCGTTATGTGTGTTATTTTGCTTCGATACTATATGGGGTAGTTCTTGTTCCTATACCTGTTGCTCCGATTGTAACTTTTGATAAATCTATCTCAACTACGGGGCGGATCGCATAGCCATAGGTATTGGTGGAGCTGCTGTTGGCCGAGCCTATCATACCGATAGCTGTCACTGCACCGCTACCCACATAGCACACCCTGTAACTCGCAGAAAGATTACCGAAGTCAACACAGCGCGTAGCGAGCCAGTAGGCACTTAGGGTAGTTGCAGTACCTCCTGCTTCGTAATTTAATAACTCTACGTATATTAAGTCCATATAAGTTTTTGAAATTGTATAAGTATAATATGTCTGCGTTAATGTTATTGAACCGCTTGAAGCTGATGATGTTGTATAATAACTTCTTTGTTCACTTAATCCTAACGATTGTAAAAATACAGTTGGATAATGGCCATATACACCTGAATATTCTTTTGTACCTCCATAATATCCTGTACTTGAATATTCGTTTGTATACGTATATGGGTCATAATCTGATACTCTCTCTATATCGTCTCTATTCAAACTTCTTCCTGTTGCTCCTAAACTACTATTACTATACATCGTTTCACATGCTTCATTTAATAATAATACTGCATTGTTAACTCCTCTTACTCCAGTTAAATAAAATCCGCTATGTGCTGTTGAATCTGCTATTAATGTTAGTTTGTCGCTGTCTCCATATAATATTCTCCATTTTAGTGATGTGTCTGTTGAATTTGATATTGTACCATATCCATTATAAGTAGAAGTTACTCTATAACTACTACTTATTGGTGTATAGTCTACATAGTCTCCTATTTTTGTTGCTAATTCTTCTGATGTAAGTCCTGCTGTATCTTCTGTTGATCCAGCTGTCTCTTCTGTTACTGCTGTCATATTACTACTTTCTCTCATATTTCCTGCTTTATCATATGCTCTTATATATACTCTATATATTGTATTTACTGTTAGTCCTTCTACTGTATATGATATATTTGTATTACTTTCATCTGTTACATTTATTGTTTGTACTAGTTCTTCATTTATGTAGATTTCATAATAACTCATACCTGATACATCATTTGTATATGTTGTATCATCTGTTGTTCCTGCAATTATTGTAAATCCTGTTGTAGTTTCATCTGTTATTAGTGGTGTAAAAGTTTTAGGCGCTACACTATCTTTTTTCACTGTTAATGTTGTTGTTCCTTCTGATAGGTTTCCTGCATAGTCTTTTGCTTGAAATCCTATTTCTGTTATTCCTTCACTTGCTACTGTTATTGTTGTACTTGTACCACTTACATATGTTTTATTGTCTTCATCTCCTATTTTCCAATA
>CAYVWC010000038.1:1370-8318 GCA_964455415.1 uncultured Clostridium sp. | reverse complement strand
ATATTGCAAATGTTTTAGGTATGAGTAAATCATCTATATCACATCAATTAGGAACGTTAAGAAGAATGGGAATTGTTAAATGTAGAAAATCAGGAAAAGAAGTGTTTTATATGCTAGATGATGACCATGTACAAAAAGTATTTGAAATAGGAGTAGAACATATAGAACATAAAAAATAAATAGGAGGAAAACAAAATGAAAAGTAGATTTACAATAAAAGGGTTAGATTGTGCAAATTGTGCAGCAGAATTAGAAAGAAGCATAAAAAAACTAGAAGGAATAAAAAACATAAATATAAATTTCATAACAGAAAAAATGGAAATTGAATATGAAGAAATAGATAAAAATGAAATAATGAAAAATGTAAGAAAGATAATAAAAAAAGAAGAACCAGATGTAGAAATAGAAGAAATTTAAGGAGATGTTAACATGAGAAAAAGAGGTATTAAAATTGTAATATCATTTATTTTATTTCTTATAGCAATTATAGTAAACTTCAATAATGAATATGTTAATAATGTAATATACATTATAGCCTATATAATTGTTGGAGCTGAAATTATAAAAAAAGCAATAAGAAATATTATTAGAGGAAAAGTATTTGATGAGAACTTTTTAATGACAATAGCAACAATAGGAGCATTTGCAATAGGAGAATTTCCAGAGGCAGTTGCAGTCATGTTATTTTATCAAGTGGGAGAACTATTTCAAAGTTATGCAGTAGATAAATCAAGAAAATCAATATCAAACCTAATGGACATCAGACCAGACTTTGCAAATGTAGAACATGGTAATAATATTGAAAAAGTAGATCCAGAAAATGTAAAAATAGGAGAAACTATACTAGTAAAACCTGGAGAAAAAATCCCGCTAGACGGACAAATCATAGAAGGAAGTTCTAATATTGATACAAAAGCACTCACAGGAGAGACATTACCTAAAGATGTAGCTATAGGAGAAGAAGTACTAAGTGGAACTATAAATATTAGTGGAACACTAAAAATCAAAGTGACAAAAGAATATGGAGAATCAACAGTAAGTAAAATATTAAACTTAGTAGAAAATGCAACAAGCAAAAAATCTAAATCAGAAAATTTTATTACAAAATTTGCAAGATATTATACACCAATAGTCGTAATTATAGCAGTAATGCTCGCAATAATTCCACCTTTAGTATTACCAAATGTAGAATTTACAGATTGGTTATATAGAGCTTTATCGTTTTTAGTAGTATCATGTCCATGTGCATTAGTAATATCTGTACCACTAAGTTTCTTTGGAGGAATAGGAGGAGCTTCTAAAATTGGAATACTAATTAAAGGAAGCAATTACCTAGAGCAATTGTCAAAAACAGAAATAATTGTATTTGATAAAACAGGAACGTTAACAAAAGGGACATTTGAAGTACAAAAGGTAAATGCTATTAATATAAGTGAAGAAGAACTATTAAAATATGTGGCATATGCTGAAAATTATTCAAACCACCCTATTTCATTATCAGTAAAAAAAGCTTACGGAAAAGAAATAGATGAAACAAAAATAAAGAATAATCAAGAACTTGCAGGATATGGAATAATATCAAACATAGAGGAAAAAGAAATACTAGTTGGAAATGAAAAGCTGATGAATCAAAACAATATAAAATATACAAAGAGTAATGACATAGGAACAATATTATATGTGGCAATAGAAAAGGAATATGTAGGATACATACTAATTTCAGATACTATAAAAGAAGATTCAATAACAGCAATACAAAATTTAAAGAAAAACAATATAAAACAAACAATAATGCTAACAGGAGACAAAAAAGAAGTAGGAGAAGAAGTTGGTAAAACACTAGGAATAGACAAAGTATACACAGAATTACTACCAAATGAAAAAGTAGAAAAATTAGAAGAACTATTAAAAGAAAAAGACAGTAAAGTAAAACTTGCATTTGTAGGAGACGGAATAAATGACGCACCAGTACTAGCACTAGCAGATATAGGAATAGCAATGGGAGGGGTTGGATCTGATGCGGCAATAGAAGCGGCAGACATAGTGCTAATGACAGATGAACCTTCAAAGATAGTAGATGCGATTCATTTATCTCAAAAAACAATGCGAATAGTTAAAGAAAATATAACTTTTGCAATTACAGTAAAAATTATAATATTAATACTAAGTGCTATTGGATTATCAACTATGTGGGAAGCAGTATTTGCAGATGTAGGTGTATCTATAATTGCAATAATAAATGCTTTAAGAGTATTAAGGGTAAAACAAAATAAAAAATAATTAAATAAACTAAAAAGCTCCAAATTGAACTATATCAAAAAATAGAGTTCAATAGGAGCTTTTAAAAATAAACTTGTAAGTATTAACTTTTCTTGTTATAATAACTAAAGCAGATAAACAGGAGGAAGAGTTTTGAAAAAGATTATATATTTTTTTGGAATATTATTTTTATCAATAGTTATTATTTTAAATATATTATTTACAGCATATTTAGATGCTTCAGAACATATTACAATAAATAGTAATAATATATTTTACGCTATAGGAATTATATTAGCAGGAATATTAATATATCTTTTAAGTAAAATTATAGAAAAATATTTATGTAATGATGAAAACTCTAAAATAAAGAAAAATATTAAAATATCATTAATTATTTTAATGATAACAGCATATATAGTATTTTGCCTACTTTGGATTATTATTAAAAATCCAACTATAGTTGGAGACCAAATACATGCAATTAATTTGGCACAAACATTTTTTAGAGGAGATACAGAAGAATTTTTACAAGGGATGACATATGCGGGAATTCCACTTAATGAATATATGCAAGCATATCATCAACAAATTTCACTATCATTTGTATTTAGTATCTTTTTTAGAATAATAAATTCTGACTCTATAGATTCATTAAAAGTATTAAATGTTATATGTATTGCTTTAAATATTTTAGCAATATACAAAATAACTAAACAATTATCTAAGGAATATAAGACAAATAAAGTATTAATGTCTATACTATTATTAACATTTATATCTCTTCCAATGTTATCAACATTTGTATATGGAGACATACCAAGCATGACATTATGCTTATTTTCTGTGTATTTTATGATGAGATATACAGAAAATAAAAAAATTATATATCCAATACTTGCATCAATTTTAACAATGATAGCATATATGGCAAGGATGAACAGTTTAATATTCATAATTGCAACTGTAATATATTTATTTATAAATTTATTTAAAGAAATTAAAAATAAAACAATAAAAGAAAAATCAGTAGAGATACTAATAATTTTAATATACATAATACTATCAATACTTCCAGCATCAATAGTGAAAAACTACTACTTAAATAAATATGACTTAGATAAAAGCAAAGAATATCCAAATATAAGTTATATCCTTATGGCAATGGAAGAAGGACCAAGAGGAAATGGCTGGTACAATGAGGATATAGGCGAGCAAGCTTTAAAAGAGCCAGAAAAAATGAAAGAGGAATATGCAGAAAGAATAAAAGACAGACTAATATATTTTATACAAAATCCAGGATATACCTTTAAATTTTACATAGATAAAATAACCTCAATGTGGACTGAAAATACATATTCAGCTATAAGAAATAATACAATAGAAGAAAATGATTCATTAGAAAATATGATAGAACCATTAACATTTTATCAAAAAACTTTATTACTTATAACTTGTACTTGTTGCTTAATAGTATTAATACAGAACAGAAAAAAGCTTTCAATCAATGTACTTTTCTTAATAACAATATTTATAGGAGGATTTGCATTTCACATACTTTGGGAAGCAAAGTCAAGATATATAATTCCATATATAATAGTACTAATTCCAGTTGCAACTATAAATATAAATAATAAAATGCGGAGAAGTTATAAAGAAGATAAATGGAAAATTTACTAAGAAATTAACATCATAATAACATTAAATAAAATAAAAGTATTGTAAAAGGTGGGAAAACGTGATATATTATAACGGAAATTAGAAAAACGAGGTGCTTAAGAATAATGGGAATATTCAAAAAAATATTTGGTACTTACTCAGAAAAAGAAGTCAAAAGAGTAATGCCATTAGTAGAAAAAATAAATAGTTTAGAGGATGAAATTTCAAAACTTAGTGATGAAGAATTAAGAAATAAAACAGCAGACTTCAAAGTAAGAGTTCAAGACGGAGACACATTAGATGAAATCTTACCAGAAGCATTTGCAGTAGTTAGAGAAGCATCAAAGAGAGTTTTAGGTATGAGACACTTTGATGTACAATTAATAGGAGGAATAATATTACATCAAGGAAGAATTGCAGAAATGAAAACAGGAGAAGGAAAAACACTAGTTGCAACACTTCCAGCGTATCTAAACGCATTAAGTGGAAAAGGTGTACATGTTATAACAGTAAATGATTACCTAGCAAAACGTGATAGCGAGTGGATGGGAAAGCTATATAAATTTTTAGGACTAAGTATAGGACTTGTAATAAGTGGGATGACTCCACAAGAAAAACAAAGAGCATATGCGTCAGATATAATATATGGTACTAATAACGAATTTGGATTTGATTATCTAAGAGATAATATGGTAATTTATAAAAATCAAGCAGTACAAAGAGAACTTAATTTTGCAATAGTAGATGAGATAGATAGTATATTAATAGATGAAGCAAGAACACCACTTATAATTTCTGGTAGAGCAAATAAATCATCAGAACTATACAAAAAGGCAAATGATTTTGTAAAAAGACTTACACCAAAAGTTATAGTAGAAGAAGATGTAAAAGATATAGCACAAGAAGAGGATAATGAAAAATACGACTATATAGTTGATTTAAAAGCAAAATCAGCATCACTTACACAAAAAGGTATAAAAAAAGCTGAACAAACATTTAACTTAGAAAACTTTAATGATATAGAAAATTCGGACATAGTACATCATGTAAATCAAAGCTTACGTGCATATGGAGTTATGAAAAAAGACATTGACTATATTGTCAAAGACGGAGAAGTACTAATAGTTGACGAATTTACAGGAAGAATAATGTATGGAAGAAGATACAACAATGGGTTACATCAAGCAATAGAAGCAAAAGAAAATGTAAAAATTGCAGATGAATCAAAAACACTTGCAACTATTACATTTCAAAATTATTTCAGGATGTATGGCAAATTATCTGGAATGACAGGTACAGCCAAAACAGAAGAAGAAGAATTTAGAGAAATATACAATTTAGACGTTATAACAATACCAACAAACAAACCTATGCTAAGAATAGATAATAATGATGTGATTTATAAAAATGAAAATGCTAAATTTAGAGCAATTGTAGAAGATATAAAAGAGAGTCATAGTAAGGGGCAACCTGTGTTGGTTGGTACAATATCTATTGAAAAATCTGAAAAACTAAGTAATACTTTAAAACGAGAAGGAATACCACATGAAGTGTTAAATGCTAAATATCATGAGAAAGAAGCGGAAATTATAGCGCAAGCAGGTAAATATGGAGCTGTAACTATAGCAACAAATATGGCAGGACGTGGTACAGACATAATGCTTGGTGGAAATTCTGAATTTTTAGCACTTCAAGAATTAAGAAAAAGAAAAGTTTCAGAAGAACTAATAGAACAAGCTACTGCTTTTAATGAAACAAATGATGAAGAAATAATAAAAGTAAGAAAAGAATTTAAAAATATAAAAGAAAAATATGACGAAAAAATAAGAGAAGAAAAAGAAAAAGTAATAGAAGCTGGAGGACTCAAAATAATTGGTACAGAGAGACATGAGTCTAGAAGAATAGACAATCAGCTTAGAGGTAGAAGTGGTCGTCAAGGAGATAATGGTGAATCAAGATTTTATATAGGACTTGATGATGACTTAATGAAAATATTTGGTGGAGATATGATAACCAATGTATATAATACACTTGGAGCAGATGAGAATATTCCAATTGAGTCAAAAATGATTTCTAATGCAGTAGAAAGAGCACAAAAAAGAGTTGAAAGCAGAAACTTTACTATTCGTAAAAATGTGTTACAATATGATGATGTAATGAATGTTCAAAGAGAAATCATATATAAACAAAGGAAAGAAGTATTAGACGGAAAAAATCTAAAAGAAAATATTACATCAATGATAGAAAGTACAGTAGATGAAATTGTAGATTTACACTATGACGAAGAAAGCAACAAACAAGGTCTTATTCAAGAAGTAAAAAATACTTTCACAATAGATATACAAAATGTGATACAAGATCTTAAAAAAGATAATTTAAAACAAGAAATAAAAGAACAAGCATTAAAAATATATGAAGACAAAGAAAAAGATATTGGAGAAGAAACATTAAGAGAACTTGAAAGAGTAGTTATGCTAAAAGTTGTAGATCAAAAGTGGATGGATCACATTGACGGTATGGATGAGCTAAAAAATGGTATTGGTCTTAGAGCATATGGACAAAAAAATCCAGTAGATCAATATAGAGTTGAGGGGTTTGATATGTTTGATGAAATGGTAGCAAACATAAAACTAGACGTAGTAAAACTTATCCTTCATTTACAAAAAAGAGAAGAAGTAAAAAGAGAACAAACTATACAAATTACGAAAGCTGCTCAAGAAGCATTAAATAGTATTAACTTTGAAAGTTCATCTGCACCGAAAGAACAACCAAAAGAAACCAAAAAAACAAATACAACAGTAGTAAATAGCGGACCAAAAGTAGGAAGAAATGAATTGTGTCCCTGCCGGAAGTCGGTAAAAAGTATAAGAACTGTTGTGGTAAAAATGCGTAAAAGTATAGTATATTTCCTTATACATATGCAACAAAAAGAAGCAATGAAAAAAGCAAATATTCCAGAAAATTATTTAACAATATATGAAATTGCATATAAAGGTATACTAAAATTACTTTAATAAATAATTAAGGAGG
>CAYVWC010000038.1:0-1270 GCA_964455415.1 uncultured Clostridium sp. | reverse complement strand
TATGAAATTGCATATAAAGGTATACTAAAATTACTTTAATAAATAATTAAGGAGGAAAATAATATGAAAAAACAAACAGCAGGAAGAGATAGCTTAGGAGAATTTGCTCCTAAATTCGCAGAGTTAAATGATGATGTATTATTTGGAGAAGTATGGAGCAGAGAAGACAAATTATCTTTAAGAGACAGATCATTAGTGACTATTTGTATTTTTATGGGAAAGGGATTAGTTGACAGCTCTTTAAAATATCATTTGATAAATGCTAAAAATAATGGAATAACTAAAGAAGAAATGGCGGAAATTATAACTCATGCAGCATTTTATGCAGGCTGGCCAAATGCATGGGCAGTATTTAATTTGGCAAAAGAAGTATATGCAGAAGATAATACAGAAGAAAAACATGGTGGAATGTTTGGCATGGGAGAACCAAATACTGCCTATGCTCAATATTTTATCGGAAATTCTTATTTAAAACCTTTAACAAAAACTGGACCTCTTTCAATAGCAAATGTTACTTTTGAACCAGGTTGCAGAAACAATTGGCATATTCATCATGCTTCAAAAAACGGAGGACAAATATTGATATGTGTTGAAGGAGAAGGATGGTATCAAGAAGAAGGGAAAAAAGCTAGAAAGTTAGTATCAGGAGATATTGTAACAATTCCAGCAAATGTAAAACATTGGCATGGTGCAAGCAAAGATTCATGGTTTAGTCATTTAGCTGTTGAAGTGCCGGGAGAAGATGCAAGTAACGAATGGTGTGAACCAGTAAGTGATGAGTGCTATAATAAACTATAAGAGTTTTAATACATTATATTAAGGTAAAAGGAAGTAAAAATTTTATTATATAAATAATTATAAAAATAAAGAAAAATGAAGATATCGAGAGATAAGTATTCATTTATAATTAGAGGAGGTAAAATTATGGAAAGAAAAAATTATGGAGAGATGACAGATGTAGAAATCAGAAAGGAGGATATTGTTTTAACAGACGAATGGGACAAAGTGTTTCCTAAAAATGAAAATGTAAAACATAAGAAAGTTACATTTGTAAATCACTTTGGAATTACTTTAGCAGCAGATCAATATGAACCTAAAGATTATGAAGGAAAGCTTTCAGCTATTGCTGTATGTGGACCATATAGTGCAGTAAAGGAGCAAGTATCAGGAAGATATGCACAAGAAATGGCATCAAGAGGTTTTTTAACTATAGCTTTTGACCCTTCATATTATGGAGAATCAGGAGGATTACCTCGTTATATGAATTCTA
>CAYVWC010000037.1:0-9074 GCA_964455415.1 uncultured Clostridium sp. | reverse complement strand
AAATTTATCTAAATTTATAAAAAATGTTGAGAAATTATAACAAGTAGTATATAATAAAAAACGATAAAGAAAAAAGAGGAGAAACATATGAAAATAGCCGTATTAATACCATGTTATAATGAAGAACAGTCTATAGGAAAAGTCGTAAAAGATTTTAAAAAGGAGTTACCAGAAGCAAGTATATATGTTTATGATAATAATTCAAAAGATAATACTGCTCAAATAGCTGAAAAAGCGGGTGCGATAGTAAGACATGAATACAATCAAGGAAAAGGTAATGTTATTAGACGTATGTTTCGAGAAGTCGAAGCAGATATTTATGTGATGGTGGACGGAGATGATACATATCCAGCAGAAGCAGTGCACGATTTGATAAAGCCAATAATGGAGCGGAAAAGCTGACATGACAACAGGTGACAGGTTATCAAATGGAACATATAAAAAAGCTAACACAAGGAAATTTCACGATTTTGGTAATAATCTAGTAAAAAGAACGATAAATCAATTATTTAGAAGTAATTTAAAAGATATAATGACAGGATATAGGGCTTTTAATAAAATATTTGTGAAAAATATGCCAATATTAAGTAAGGGCTTTGAAATAGAGACTGAGATGACACTTTATGCGTTAGATAAACTGTTTATCATAGAAGAAATACCTATCACATATAGAGAAAGGAAAGAGGGTAGTAGGTCAAAAGTAAATACAATTTCTGACGGAATAAAAGTTGTAAGGAAAATATTTAGCATGTATAAAGATTATAGACCAAGAAGATTTTTCTTTGTTATTGCTGCAATTTTGATTATATTAGGTATTGCAGTTGGAATTCCTGTAATTGTAGAATATTTTAAAGTAAGATATATATCCAAATTACCGTCAGCAGTACTTGCAACTGGGCTTGTTACTCTTGGGATTATAGTAGCTCAATGTGGTGCGATACTTGATACAATAGTAAAACAACATAGAGAAAGTTTTGAAAACAGATTACTAAGGTATGAAGGCATAGAAGCACTTAAGAAAAAATTAAATATATAGGGGAAACAAAATGAAAAAAATAGATAAGAACAAGGTTATAAATTTAGTAATTATATTAATTTCATTTTTCTCAACATATTTTTTGCAATATGTTATAAATTTTGAAGGTGAAATAACATACTCAAATAGTATTTTATCTGTTGCAGTCTTTTCAACATTTATAATTCTACTAAAGAAAACTTGGATAAAAGATAATATACAAAAAATAAAAAGTGCAGCTTTTTTAGGAGTAGTGTTTTCAACATTTCTAGTGCTTGGAAATAGTATAGATACAAATAGTACGGTAGAATATGGAAACATACAAATATATTTAGCAATAATTTTTATGTCAGTAATAGTAAATGCAGTATTAGTACAATTATACAAATTATTTGAAAAATTTGAGCTTAGGAACGACAAAGAAGGAAAGTTTAAGCTAAGTGATAATAAAAAACAATTACTTATATTTTTATTTATATTAATATGTTGGATACCAGTATTTTTGGCAGCATATCCAGGATATTTTTGTTATGATGCATATGATGAATATATATTTTATGTGCTTGACAATCTAAATAGCTGGCAACCAATAATACATAATGTAATTCTTGGATTTATAATAGCCAATATGGCAAATGTATTCCAAAACTTTAATATTGCAATAGCTATATATACAGCATTACAGATGATAGTAGTCTTAGGTGTTTTTATGTATTGCCTTTCATTTTTAGAAAAGTATAATACGTCTAAAGTTATAAGGATAATTTCAGTGCTATATTATGCTTTATTTCCAGTTGTAGTAATGTTTGCTCTATGTTCAACCAAAGATACATTGTTTTCGGCAATAATGTTAGTAGGAATAATTATTACTATAAAAGCTTTATTAAATAAAGAGAAGTTTTTAAATTCAAAAATAGAACAATTAAAATTTGCCGTAATAATGTTCTTAGCAATAGTGTTCAGAAATAACGCTATATATGCATATATACCATTTCTAGCTATTTTTATAATTACATTTAAGAACAAAAAAGTCTTAATACCTATTGTGGAAATAGTTATATTTTACCTAATATATAATATAATAATATTTGGAGTACTAAATATTTATAGAATAAAACTAGCAGAAGCTTTTTCAGTGCCTCTGCAACAGATTGCAAGAGTATATAACTATAACTACGAGAGTTTAACAGAAGAAGAACTAGAATTGATATATGAGTATACAACAGATGAAGAGTTAAAATCATATATACCAGAATGCTCTGATCCAATTAAAAAAGATGTATATTTAGGAGATATGGGATATGGTAGATTTTTCAAGTTATGGTTTCAAATAGGGATAAAAAATGTACGGAATATACATAGATTCATTTTTGGAGAATACACTAGCATTTTGGTATCCAGATACAATAATAGACGGATATAACAAAAAGGTACCAGAGATATATTCAGAAGAGACTTCATATTTTGCTAATGACTGTGAAAAACCAGGTGAAGCAGATAGTAAAATTCCATGGCTAAAGGAAGTGTATAATCAGATATCACGATATACAACTGTGCAAAAAATACCAGTTATATCAATGATATTCTCACCAGGTGCCATGATATGGTTGTTCTTTATCTGTATAGGATATAACTTATATAAAAAGAGAAAAGAGCTAGTCATAGCATTAAGTCCAATTTTCTTTTTGTGGCTAACAGTACTATTAGGACCAATGGTGCTAGTTAGATATGTGCTTATACTATTTTTTGGACTTCCAATAATTGCTACTTTTTTGCTAAATGGCAATAAAATTATGGAGAAAAAAGATTGAAAAAACACATATTTTGTCAAAAAGTAATTTTACGTAATTCCTTTGACTTTTTCCAAAATTTGTAGTATAATAAATATGTCGGAAAAATTAGACAAATTGAGAGGAAGTGTGTTTATGTTCAACGTAGGAGACTACATAGTTTATCCAATGCACGGTGCAGGTACAATCGATGCTATTGAGGAAAAAGATATTTTAGGACAAAAGCAGGCATATTATATAATAAAAATGCCAGGAGAAGTAAAGGTAATGATACCTACAGCTCAAGCAGAAAAAGTTGGAATAAGAAGTGTAATAGACAAAGAACAAGCAGAAAAGGTATTTGAAGTTTTATCAGAAGACGAAACACAAACAGAAATGAATTGGAATAAAAGATACAGAGAAAATATGGATAAAATGAAAACAGGAAACATATATGAAGTTGCAGATGTAGTAAGAAACTTAAGTTTCAAGCAAAAAGAAAAAGGATTATCTACAGGAGAAAAGAAGATGCTTACTAATGCAAAGCAAATCTTAATAAGTGAACTTGTTTTAGCAGAAAATTCTTCTCAAGAAACAATAGAAAGTTTGATAGAAGACAAAATTTCAAAATCATATCAGACTTTTAGAGTAGACAATATAGGTGAAAATACAGGAGTAAATAAATTCATCCCATTTGATGAACAAGATAGCTCAGTGGTGGGTTAAGCAAAAAGGTGTCTTAAAGTAGACACCTAAATTTATATTTAGGAGGAAAAAATATGCCAATACTTGTAACAGGCGGAACAGGATACATAGGAAGCCATACAGTAGTAGAATTATTAAATGATAATAAAGAAGTTATAATACTAGATAATTTATGTAATAGTTCAAAAGAAGTGCTAGATAAAATAAAAGAAATTACTGGAAAAAATTGTAAGTTTTATGAAAATGATATAAGAGACAAAGAAGCATTAGAAAAAATATTTAGTGAAAATGAAATAGAATCAGTTATACATTTTGCAGGATTAAAAGGAGTAGGAGAATCGGTAGAGATACCATTAGAATACTATGATAATAATGTATATGGAACAATAAGACTACTAGAAACAATGAAAAAATTTAATTGTAAAAAAATAGTATTTAGTTCGTCAGCAACAGTATATGGAGATCCAGGAACTCCAAAATATACTGAAGAAATGGGAAGAGGTAAAGCATCAAGCCCATATGGTGCAACAAAAGCAGTTATAGAAGAGATGCTAGAAGATTTATATAATTCAGATAAAGAGTGGACAATATCAATACTTAGATATTTTAATCCAATAGGGGCACATGAGAGTGGGCTAATTGGAGAAAATCCAAATGGAATTCCAAATAATCTTATGCCATATATACAAAAAGTTGCAGCAGGACAGCTTGAAGAATTAAATGTATTTGGAAATGATTATGAAACAAAGGACGGAACAGGAGTAAGAGATTATATTCATGTTGTAGATTTAGCAATAGGACATGTAAAAGCATTAGAAAAATTAACAAGACCAGGAGTATTTATACATAATCTTGGAACAGGCTGTGGATATAGTGTTTTAGATATAGTAAATACATTTGAAAAAGTTAATAATGTAAAAGTAAAATACAAAATAGCGCCAAGACGTCCTGGAGATTTAGCAATATATTATGCAGATCCAACAAAGGCTAAAAAGGAGCTAGATTGGGAAGCTAAAAGAGGCATTGAAGAAATGTGTAGAGATTCATGGAATTTCATGAAAAATATGTAATAAATACTAACAAACATAAATAAAATATAGCAATAGGAGAAAAATGATGAGAAAATATTTTGGGACTGACGGTATTAGAAGAATAGCGAACACAGAGCTTACACCAGAGCTTGTTTATAAAGTTGCAAAAGCAGGAGCATATGTTTTAAGTAAGCATACAAATCATGCTCCACTTATATTAATAGGAAAAGATACTAGGTTATCAGGAAGCTTAATCGAAAGTGCTATGACAGCAGGATTTTTAAGCTATGGAGCAAATGTAATACATCTAGGTGTAATACCAACACCAGCAGTAGCGTATCTTACAAGAAAACTAAAAGCAGATGCAAGTGTTGTAATATCAGCATCACATAATTCATATGAATACAATGGAATCAAATTTTTCAGCAATAAAGGAACAAAAATTGAAGATGCAATTGAAGAAGAAATTGAAGAAGTAATGGAATCAGAAAAAATAAATGAAATCCATGCTGTAGGGGATAAAATAGGTACAGACAAGTATCAAGAAGAACTTATGCAGGAGTATATAGATTTCTTTGTGACAAATTTCAAAAATGAAGTTCAAGAAAATATTGATGAAAATTTTGTTGTTGGAATTGATACAGCTAATGGAGCAACATATGAGGTTGCAGAAGAAGTATTTTCAAAACTTGGGATAAAATATAAGATAATAAATAATGAACCAAATGGAATAAATATAAATGAAAATTGTGGTTCAACTCATATAGACCAAATTTCTAAATATGTTGTAAAAAATAGACTTAGTCTCGGAATTGCATATGACGGAGACGGAGATAGATGCCTTGCAGTAGATGAAAATGGAGAAATAATGGACGGAGATATAATTCTTGCAATTGTTTCTAAATATTTAAAAGAACAAGGTAAGCTAAAAAATGATACACTTGTTGCAACAGTTATGAGTAATCTAGGATTGAATAAATTTTCAAAAGAAAATAACATAAATCTAAAACAGACAAAAGTTGGAGACAGATATGTTTTAGAGGAAATGTTAAAAAATGGTTATAATCTTGGAGGGGAACAGTCAGGACATGTAATATTTTTAGACTATAACCCTACAGGAGACGGAATATTAACATCAATAATGTTAATTCTCATCTTACTAAAAAACAGAGAAAAAGCAAAAGAGGCAAGAAAAATAATAAATATATATCCACAAGTATTAGTTAATGCAAAAGTAGATAATGATAAGAAAATGACATACAAAGATGATAAAGAAATAAATGATGCAATATTAGAATTAGAAAGAGAATTTGAAAATAACGGAAGAGTACTAATAAGACCTTCTGGAACAGAAAATTTAATAAGAGTTATGATAGAGGGTGAGGATAAAGAGTATATCTTAGAAAAGGCAAAAAATTTAGCTAAATTAATTGAAGATAAATTAAAATAAATGTAAAAAGGGCAAGTATAAACTTAGCTCTTTTTCTAGTATAGATAGGATTTAACATATGTAGGCTACTGGAAAGTATTTACATTAATCGACATAATGTCGGAAGGATTTATTATTTATATGTCGAATATTATTATAGAAACTGAAAGAAGGGAAAATAATGGTAATATATGACAATGGACTAATTGAAGAAATAAAAGCAAACACAGATATTGTAGAATTAATTTCACAATATGTATCATTGAGAAGAAAAGGTAGTAATTATTTCGGATTATGTCCATTTCATAATGAAAAGTCTCCTTCATTTTCAGTATCAGAAAATAAGCAGATATTCCATTGCTTTGGATGTGGAGCAGGTGGAGATGTGATAGGTTTCTTAAAAAGGATAGAAAATATTGACTTTAGAGAAGCACTTGAAATTTTAGCTGATAGAGCTAATATAAAATTACCGCAAGGGGAAACAACTCCAGAGGAACAAAGGAGTATAAGGCTAAAAGAAAAAGTGTATGAAATAAATGAAATAGCAGCACAATTTTTCCATGAAAATTTATACAAGCCTACTGCAAAACCTGCACAAGAATATGTAAAAAAAAGAAAACTAGATAATAATACTTTGAAAAAGTTTCAAATAGGTTACTCAGGAAATTTTGATGAATTATATAAGGAGCTGAAAAATAAAGGTTTTAATGATGAGGAAATATTTGAATCAAAGCTAGTTGTGAAATTGAAAAATGGAATTCCAAATGACGCATTTAAAAAAAGACTCATGTTTCCAATAAAAGATGTAAAAGATAGAGTGATTGCATTTGGGGGGAGAGCATTAGATGATTCTAAACCCAAATACATAAATTCTCCTGACACAATATGTTACAACAAAGGAAGAAACTTATATGCGTTAAACATAGCTAGGAAAACAGAAAAAGATTTTCTTATAATGGTTGAAGGCTATATGGATGCAATCTCATTACATCAAAGAGGAATAGATAATGCTGTTGCATCATTAGGAACTGCTTTAACAGAAAAACAAGGCAGATTACTAAAAAGATATAAATCAAAAATCATAATAGGATATGATTCAGATGCAGCAGGTCAAGGGGCAACAATGAGAGGCCTTGAAATTCTGCAAAATATTGGATATGACATAAGGATATTACAGCTAGAAGGAGCGAAAGATCCTGATGAATTTATCATAAAATATGGAAGTGGTAAATTTAACCTGTATGTGCAAAATGCTATATCATTAGTAGAATTTAAAGTAAAAAATTTACAAAAGGATTTAGACCTAAATCAAGTAAATGATAAAATAAAGTTCTTAAATGAAGTGAGTCAAATTTTATTAAAAGTAGATAGTAAGATAGAAAAAGAAGTGTACATAGATAAAATATCAGACAAATACAAGATTTCAAAAGAAGCAATATATGCTCAATTAAATAAACTTGCTTATGCAAATTCAACAGGAGCAAAAATATTAGAAAGACCAGTTGCTTCAAAGAAAGTAGAAGTAAAATCAAAATCTATAGATAGTAATAAAAATATAACAAGGGAAAATCTGATAATACTACTTTTGATAAATGAAGGAGAAAGCGTATACCAAAAGATAAAAGATAAAATATCTCCAGATGATTTTAAAGATGAAAAAAACAGGAAAATAGTTAATGTTTTGTATGAAGAGTTAGAAAAAGGGGATATTAGTAATATAATAGGATTATTTGAAAATGATGATGAACTTGTAAGTCAGATAACATACATATTATCAAAAGAATTAGACATAACAGATGTAGATAAGGCAATTGATGATTTAGTAAATAAATTTACAAAAGATAAGCTTTTAGAAGAAAAGAATATGATATTAAAACAGTTAGTATCAGGAACTTTAAATGAAGAAGAAACAACTAGTATAGAAAATAGATTAAAAGAAATAAGCCAAAAACTGGTTAGAATAAAGTAAGGAGGCAAAACAAGTAATGAATGAAGAAGAAGAAGTAAAGAAAACTAAAAAAAGAAATCAAAAAGAAAAAGAAGAATTGAACAAAGAAGAAAGTGCAGAAAAGATTGAGGAAGATACAAACGAAGAAAAAGAAATGGTAAAAGAGAAAGACAAGGTAAATAAAATCCTAACAAAAGCAAAAGAGAAGGGAAGTATAACATATGGAGAACTTGCATCAGAATTGGAAGATGTAAATCCAGAAGAAATTGAGAGGGTTTTTGATGCGTTTGAAGAAATAGGAGTAGACTTATTAAAAGATGATTTTGACGATGTAGAGCCAGATTTAGAAGAATTAGAAACAATAGAAGAAGTTGATGTAAGTGATGCAAGTATAAATGAATTTGACGGAATAAATATAGATGACCCAGTAAGGATGTATTTAAGGGAAATAGGAAGAATTCCACTTCTTACTTATGAAGAAGAATTAGACCTTGCACAAAGAATAATGAACGGAGATGAAGAGGCAAAACAAAAACTTGCAGAATCTAACCTAAGATTAGTAGTAAGTATAGCAAAAAAATATTTGGGAAGAGGTATGTTATTCCTAGATTTGATACAAGAAGGTAATATGGGACTAATTAAGGCAGTAGAAAAATTTGATTACTCAAAAGGTTATAAATTCAGTACTTATGCTACATGGTGGATAAGACAAGCAATAACAAGGGCAATTGCAGACCAAGCAAGAACAATAAGAATACCAGTACACATGGTAGAAACTATAAATAAACTAATACGTACATCAAGACATCTATTACAAAGACTAGGACGTGAACCTACGCCAGAAGAATTATCAGAAGAACTTGAAATGCCTATCGACAAAGTAATGGAAATTCAAAAAATAGCACAAGATCCTGTATCTTTAGAAACTCCAATAGGAGAAGAAGATGATAGCCATTTAGGAGATTTTATACCTGATGATGATTCGCCAGCACCACAAGATTCTGCAGCATATACTTTATTAAAAGAGCAATTAGAAGATGTAATGAGTACTTTAACACCTAGAGAAGCAAAAGTTTTAAAACTTAGATTTGGATTGGAAGACGGAAAAGCAAGGACATTAGAGGAAGTTGGAAGAGAGTTTGAAGTTACAAGAGAGAGAATTAGACAAATAGAAGCA
>CAYVWC010000036.1:0-9447 GCA_964455415.1 uncultured Clostridium sp. | reverse complement strand
GTTGAACTTCATAAAAATTTTTTCGATGTACAAACGTACTATCTCAAAAATCTTTATTTGTTCGCCTAGCACTATTCGCTTTTGCTTTGAATTTTAAAATCTATTTAGAAAAGAGAGATCTGAAAATAAAAAAATATTGAGAGGAGAGAAAAGAAAATGGCAAGAGTAAAAACAGGAAGAATTACACGTAAAAAACATAAAAAAGTATTAAAACAAGCTAAAGGTTATTATGGAGCAAAACATTATAGATTTAGAACAGCTAAACAAGCTGTTATGAAATCAGGTATGTATGCTTATGTAGGAAGAAAAGATAAAAAGAGTAATTTTAGAAAGTTATGGATTACAAGAATTAATGCTGCTGCAAGACAAAATGGTTTAACTTATAGTAAGTTAATCTCTGGTCTAAAAAAAGCAAATATTTCTATAAACAGAAAAATGCTTGCAGAATTAGCTGTAACAGATAGTGAAGCTTTCGCTAAGTTAGCTGAAGCAGCAAAAAAAGCATAGTTTTAAAACTCCGAAAATATTCGGAGTTTTTTTCATTTTAAATTTACACCTACTACTCCGCCTATCATGCCTGCTGATATTCCTATTAATATCATGATTATTGAATACATATTAACATTAAATCCGCTTCCTGTTATGCTTGATGCAATATATATAAGTAATATGTATGAAAGCCCTATTATTCCACCATTTAATATTCCATTTTTCTTTATTGAACTTGTTGCCATAGAGCTTCCGAGCTAGAATACTTACTCCTGTAATTGCAATTATGACTGGTCCTATTGTACTTTCTTCTATACTTGTATATGTGAGTAGAGTTGAATATATAAATATTAATATAAATGTAAGTATACAGGAAACTACTATTCCTTTCAATATTTTAACAGAAATATTGCTTGAGTTTGGAATTGCTCTTACTTCTGAATTTTCTTTCATTATATTCCCCCATTCTTTTATTATACTTCTTTCCATATTATTATTCATAAATTACAACTTTTAGAATAATATTTAAAAAAGATAATGTTATTTATGGAGGTTAATAATGGAAAAAAATGTTGATTATAATGGATATGAAAATTTTAATTTTGATTCTAGTTTTACTGATCCTATGTTTAATCCAATGATGCAATATGAGCAAGCTTATATGTATTATAGATATTTGTGTATGCAACTTGATTATAAAATAAAATGTAAAGAATATGAGAAAATGAATTCAAAGGACAATAGAAGAATTGAATAGGTAAATTCGAGTAATATTCTAATTTCATATAAAAATAATTAAAAGAAACTATTTAATTTTAAGTAAAACTTGTGTTGTAAAATCAATAGTTTCTTTTCTCTTGTAGTGAAAATATATTACTAAATAATAATTACTTTATGGTTAATTTTATTTTTTTATTACTGTATGCAGTTTTCGTCTGGCAAATAATACTTAGTACCTATCATTTCATCTGGCAAATATTGCTGTTCTACTACATGTCCTGGATAGTCATGTGGATATTTATATCCATTACTATAACCAAAGTTTTGCATGTCTTGAATTGGTGCATTTCTTATATACATAGGTACTTCTCCAGTTTCCTTTTCTTGTATATCTTCAAGTGCTTTGTTTATAGCTAAGTATGACGCATTTGATTTTTTGGATGTTGCGACATATACTGCAGCTTCTGCAAGTATTATTCTTGCTTCTGGCATTCCTACCATATTTACTGCTTGCATTGCTGAATTTGCTACAACTAGTGCATTAGGGTTTGCCATGCCTACATCTTCTGCTGCTGCAATTACTATTCTTCTTGCTAAAAACATTGGGTCTTCTCCTCCTGCTATTGCCCTTGCTAAATAAAATATTGCTGCATCTGGATCACTACCTCTCATTGATTTAATAAATGCACTTATATTGTCATAGTGGCTGTCTCCATTTTTATCAAATATTACTTTTCTATTTTGTACACACTCTTTTGCAATTTCATCTGTAATATTAATTACTCCGTTTTGATCCATTTTTGTTGTAAGTACAGCAATTTCTAATCCGTTTAGTGCGCTTCTTACATCTCCGTTTGCTGTTTCTGCAATTTTTCTTAATGTTTTATCTTCTATTTTTATATTAAAACTTTTTAATCCTTTTTCACTTTCTAGTGCATTTTTTAGGATTTTAAATATATCGTCTATATCCAATGGTTCTAGTTTGCATACCATTGATCTTGAAATTAAGGCTTTGTTTACTTCAAAATATGGGTTTTCTGTTGTTGCTCCGATTAATATTACTGTTCCATTTTCTACAAAAGGAAGTAAAGCATCTTGTTGAAGTTTATTAAATCTATGTATCTCATCAATAAATAATATACATTTCCCAGAAGGATTAAATAAAAGATTTTGTGTTTCTTCTATTATTCTTTTTATGTCTGGCACACCTGATGTTACAGCATTTATTTTATAGAATTTTGTTTTTGTTGTATTACTTATTACTTTTGCAAGTGATGTTTTTCCACAGCCTGGTGGCCCCCAAAGTATGATACTTGATAATCTATCTGCTTTTATTGTTCGATAAAGTATCTTATCTTCTGCTAGTATATGTTCTTGTCCTACATATTCTTCTAATGTTTTTGGCATCATCCTATATGCTAAAGGTTCATTTATCTGCATTTTATTCTCCTTTTTTGTTTTTTAGTCTCTTCCTAATAATGCAAGTCCTTTTCTTATCATGTCTTCTACTGATAAGTCTTTTAAGTTTTCTTTTTCTAATACTTTTTCTATTTCTTTTTTGTTATATCCTAGTACTTGAAGTGCTGATATTGCTTCTTCTACATTTTCGTTAAAGCTGATATTTTCATTTGTATTGCTTTCTTCTGATGTGATTTCATTTAATTCTATTTTCATCTTGTCTTTTAATTCAAGTATCATCCTAGCTGCTGTTTTCTTTCCTATTCCAGGAATTTTTGTAAGTTTTGCATCATCATTTGTTATTATAGCTAATGCAAACTGATGTGGTTCAATATTTGCAAGTATTGTTATTGCTGATTTTGCCCCTACTCCACTTGTTTGAATTAGTAGTTCAAACATCCTTAATTCTTCGCTTGTTAAAAAACCATATAAGCTTATATTATCTTCTCTTACATAATAGTATGTATGTATTTTTATTATATCTCCTATGTTTCCACATTTTTCTATAGCGTTTTGTGGCATATATATTTTATATCCGTATTCCTGCTGTTTCTACTACTATTGCATCATTTAATTTCATTTCTAAACTTCCTTTTATATATGCAATCATTTAATTTCTCCTTTTAATCAAACAAATTTTCTTTTATTCTATCATAAAAAAAATTTTTTTCAAGTACTTTTGTATGTTTTTATATAAAAACTAATAGGGAATATATGCTTATATACTCCCTATTAGTTTTATTTAAAGTATTTACTTATTTCTTCTAAATTTTGGAATTTATTTTGTCTTAATATTTCATAGATTATTATTGCAACTGAATTTGATAAGTTTAATGAACGTAATTCTTCTTTCATTGGTATTCTGATTGTATTATCTATATATTTTTTTAGTAAATCTTCTGGAAGTCCTTTTGTTTCTTTTCCAAATAGGATAAATACTTCGTTTATATTACTAAAATCAATATCTGCATAGCAGTGTTTTGCTTTTGTTGTTGCATAAAACATGTTGTGTTCTTCTGGTTTATATTTTTCTAAAAATTCTTTTAATGAGTTGTGTTCTTCGATTTCTAATTTATCCCAATAGTCTAATCCTGCTCTTTTTAAATATCTGTCTGATATACTAAATCCTAATGGGTATACTAGATGAAGTTTAGCTCCTGTTGCGGCACATGTTCTTGCAATGTTTCCTGTGTTTTGTGGTATTTCTGGTTCTACCATTACTATGTTTATTTTCATCTAAGTTTTCCCTTTCTTTAATAGTTTTAGATTATAATTCCAGCAATGTTCATTATTATTCCTGTGATTGCTCCTAGTGCAAATAGTAGTATCACTATTAGTACATTTTCTTTTATGTTTTTATTTATTCTAAATAACATTAATAGTCCTGTTCCTGCATTTACTAATAACCCTGCAATTAATGATCCAAAACTTATTATTTCAGATAGATATAATTCTGTTATTATTACAGATGATGCACAATTTGGTATTAATCCTATTAATGATGCAATTATTGGTTCAAATATAGATGCTGATTGTATTACTTCTTTTAGTGTATCTTCTCCTACAATTTCTACAATAAGAGTTATAAGAAATGTTAAGATAAATATATATATATATACGTTTATGGTGTGTTTTATTGCTGATTTTACTATTCCGTTTTCACAATGGCAATGTTCTTCTTCGCATAAATCCATAATTTTTTCTTCTGGGTTTTTGTTTTTATTTTTTATATTTATTATTAAATCAATAATAAAACCATAAATCATCCCTATTGCAAATTTAATAGCAAGTATTGTTATTATTATGTTTGCTGGTACAGCATTTGATATTAGTATTGGTAACATCTCATCAGAAGTTGACAAGTAGACAGCTATAAGTGTTCCTAGTGTGATTATTCTTGTTGCATAGAAATTTGTTGCTGCAACTGAAAATCCACATTGTGGAAATATTCCTAAAAAGCTTCCTATTGCTGGACCAAACTTTCCTGACTTTTTTATTTTTTCTTTTGCTTTATTGCTGATTTTGTGTTCGATATATTCCATTACTAGATATGCTATAAATAAAAAAGGCAGTAGTTTTATAGTATCTATTAGTGTATGCTCTAATGTCTCTAATAGTATTTCTATCATATTTTTCTCCTACTTTTAATTTTAACTTTTTGATTTTAACATATTTTTCCAAAAAAATCAACATAGGCAATTCCTTAAATTTTAGGAGCTGCCTATGTTTTGTTATTTTTTCATTTCTTTTATTCTATTTTCTACTGTTTCTAACATTTCTTTGTATTTTTTTAGCTTTGCTTCCTCTTCTTCTATTTTTTCTTTAGGTGCTTTTTCAACAAATCCTTTATTTGATAGCATCTTACTTGCTCTTGCAACTTCATTTTCTAGTTTTTCTTTTTCTTGTCCTAGTCTTTCGAGTTCTTTTTCTATATCAACTAGTTCTTCAAAAGGAATATATACTTCTATTCCGTCTTGTACTATTGATATAGCATTATTTGGTATATTTGTCTTGTCTTCTTGAATTATGATATTGTCTGCATACCCTAATTTTTTCAAAAACTCTTCTGAAACTTGTATTATTTCTTTATATTTTGTTGTGACAAAAATAAGGGTTGTTTTTTTGCTAGGAACAACATTTAAGTTTGCTCTTACATTTCTTATATTGACAATTATGTTTTTTAGAAGTTCTATATTTTTTTCTTCTTCGTCATAATTAAATTTTTTCTTTATTTCTGGCCATTTTTCAAGCATTATACTTTGCTTTTCTACTATAAGTTCTTTATATATTTTTTCTGTTATAAATGGCATAAATGGGTGCAATAGTTTTAAGCATGTTACAAGTACATGGTTTAATGTATACATAACTTCTTTTTTAGATTTATCTTCTTCACTATAAAGTCTTGGTTTTACGATTTCTATATACCAATCGCAAAATTCGTTCCATATAAAGTCATATATTTTTGTTGCTGCAATTCCTATTTCATATTTTTCTATATTGTCTGTTACTTCTACTACTAGTTTATCTAGTTTATTTAATATCCATTTGTCTTCTAATTTTAATTTTTCTTCTTTATATTCTTTTAAACTTTCGTCTATGTTTGCTAGAACGAATTTAGCTGCATTCCATATTTTATTTGCAAAGTTTTTGGTATACATTGCTTTTTCTTCTGAATATTTGACATCGTTTCCAAGTGTCATGTTTTGTACTATAGAAAATCTTAATGAGTCTGCACCATATTTGTTTATTATATCCATTGGGTCTATTCCATTTCCTAAACTTTTAGACATTTTTCTGCCTTGTGCATCTCTAACTAGTCCGTGCATAAATACAGTGTCAAATGGTATTTGTTTTGTATGTTCTAAGCTAGAAAATATCATCCTTGCAACCCAGAAGAATATAATATCATATGCTGTGACTAATGTGCTTGTTGGGAAAAAGTATTTATAGTCTTCTGTTTCTTCTGGCCACCCCATTGTTGAAAATGGCCATAAAGCAGAACTAAACCATGTGTCTAGTGTGTCTGGGTCTTGGTGTATTTTTTTGCTTCCACATTTTGTACACTTTTCTGGACTTTCACTTAATACCATAATTTCTCCGCATTCTTCACAATAGTATGCTGGTATTCTATGTCCCCACCATATTTGTCTTGATATACACCAGTCTTTTACATTTTCCATCCAATGGAAATATGTTTTTTCAAATCTTTCTGGTACAAATTTTACTTTTCCTGTTTTTACTACTTCTATTGCTGGTTTTGCAAGTTCTTCCATTTTCATAAACCACTGCATTGAAATTCTTGGTTCTACAGTATGATGACATCTATAGCATTTTCCAACATTATGAACATAGTCTTCTTCTTTTTCTAATACCTTTAATTCTTCTAAATCTTTTATTATTTCTTTCCTTGCGTCTAATATTTTCATCCCTTTGTATTTTGGTACTAAATCTAACATAATTCCGAGTTCGTCAAATACTTCTATTGCTTCTAGTTTATGTCTTTGTCCTGATTCATAGTCATTAAAATCATGTGCTGGTGTTACTTTTACACAACCTGTTCCGAATTCTTTTTCTACAAATTCGTCTGCAATTATAGGTATTTCTCTATTTATTATTGGAACTATTACTGTTTTTCCTATAATTTTTTTAAATCTTTCATCTTCTGGATTAACTGCAACAGCTGTATCTCCTAACATAGTTTCTGGACGAGTAGTTGCAACAGTTACGTATTCTTTTTTATCTTTTGTATAATATCTTATATACCATAGGTGTGTTGGTTCTTCTTCAAAATCTACTTCTGCATCTGATAATGATGTTTTACATGTAGGACACCAATTTATCATCCTATTTCCTCTATATATTGCACCTTTTTCGTACATGTCTATAAACACTTTTTCAACAGCTTTAGATAGACCTTCATCTAGTGTAAATCTTTGTCTTGTCCAATCACATGCACAACCTAAAGTTTTTAATTGTTTGAATATAGTTCCTCCATATTCATGTGTCCAGTCCCATGCTTCTTTTAGAAAAGCTTCTCTTCCAATTTCTTCTTTCGTTTTTCCTTCTTTTTTTAGCTTTTCTACTATTTTAACTTCTGTTGCGATTGCTGCGTGGTCTGTTCCTGGTATCCATAATGTATTAAATCCTCTTAATTTTTTATATCTTATTAATATGTCCTGAAGTGTCATAACTAGAGCATGTCCCATATGTAGTTTCCCTGTTACATTTGGTGGTGGAATTACAATTGTGTATGGCTTTTTTGTTCTATCTATTTCTGGAGTAAAGTATTTTTTTTCATCCCAATCATCATATATTTTTTCTTCAAATTCGCTTGGGTTATATTGATTTAAGCTATTTTCTTTCATGTTTTGCATCCTCCTAGATTATTTTTTAGGCAGACTTTGTAGTCTGCCATTATTTCTAATTTCTTTCTACTTTATTGCTGACTTCGTTTTTTTATATGTTATTATTATTACTTATTTCTGTAATGGTATTATTCGTATTTGTTGTGGTATTCTCTGTATTAACATTGTTTGCAGTATTTTCTTGGGTAACTGTAGTATTATCTTCTTCTAATTCATTTTCTACAGGCTCTGCAGATACTTCTTCTGTTTCTGCTTTATTTTCTAAGTATTCAGTCCAAGGATTATTTGGATCAGGATCTGTAGGATCCCAGTTTCTTACTTCTACATCTTCACTGATTTTTTGTGCTGTTGGCTTTCCGAGTGGTCCTGGATCTGATGAAGAATAGAATTCTACTTGTGTTCCTGATACACAATTATCATAAATCCATTTTGCATCTTCTACTGTAAGTCTTATGCAACCAAGTGATGCTTCTGTTCCTAGTTTATCATATTCCCACCATTCAAGTGTTGATTTATCTTGTTTTTCATATGGAACAGAGTGGAATAATATATGTCCTGTAATTCTAGTTGCGTATTGCCCATATACATCGCCTTGTAATAGTCTCCATGTGTATTTATCAGAAATTGTGTATACTCCTGTTTCTGGGGTTGCTGTACCTATTGAACATACCATTGCTTTTACTGGCACAGTATAATTTCCGCTTGAGTCTTTTTTATATATTGTAACAACATTTGCTTCATTGTTTACTTTTATATAGTATGGTATGTCTGTTTCACTTTCAGTATTATCAGTAGTATCATTAGTATTTATTATTGTATTTTCATCATCTATTTCTACTACTAACACATTTTCGTCTCCTTCCTCTGTAACTTGATTTTCACTTTCACTATAATAAAGTATATCAGCTTCTTGTTTGTCTAATTCCTTATTTTTACTTTGAAAATATATAACTGTTACTATAAGGATTGAAAGTATTAGAAGTAGAGCTAAAATCCCTGCAGATATAATTATAATCTTTTTCTTTGTTTGATTATCTAGTCTATGTTCTTGGCTCATATTTTATATTTCCTTTTAATTAAAGTAGATTATTAGAACTCCTATCAAAGCCATAAAAAAGCCTAATATTTTTAGACCTGAAGATGCTTCATTTTGATCTCCAAAGCTAAATAGTTTTTTAGATATTCCCCTTGCATCATAAACCAGTATTACTCCGATTGTTGCAAGTGCTAGTCCTAATATTAATAAAATTATTTCTTTCATTTTTCAACATCCTTTTTTTCATTAATATATTATCTTTTTTTTTCTAAAAAGTCAAGACTTCTAGGGGTTTTTTACGATTTACTACTCTTTTGTATATTTTACTATTTTTGGTTAATAATATAGATATAATAATATTCATGTGGAGGTGCTTTTAATATGAAGGAAAAGAAAAATAAAAATAACCAAAATAAAAATAATAGTAATAATAACAAAAACAATAACACTCAAAATGAAAACAACGCTCATTAGTTTGAAATGCCTTATTTGATAAGGCATTTTTTTATGTCATTATATAGGAAAAATTTTCAATTTTTCCTATATAACAAGATTAAGTTTCCTTATTTTTCTAAGTATTTTTTTAAAAATTGTCCTGTATAACTTTTTTCATTTTTTACAACTTGTTCTGGTGTTCCTACTTGTACTACTGTTCCTCCTGCTTCTCCTCCTTCTGGTCCTAAGTCTATGATATAATCACATGTTTTTATTAAGTCTAAATTATGTTCTATTACTATAATGCTATTTCCTGTATCTACTAGTCTTTGCAAAATATCTACCAGTTTATGAACGTCAGCGATATGAAGTCCTGTTGTTGGTTCATCTAAGATATATAATGTCTTTCCTGTTGCTTTTTTAGATAATTCTGTTGCAAGTTTT
>CAYVWC010000035.1:0-9835 GCA_964455415.1 uncultured Clostridium sp. | reverse complement strand
TTATTTTTAGTTTGACACTAATTCTTGTATTAAGTCGTGTACTGATATTATTTCTTTTACTTTGTCTACATTTTTTCCACAAAACACTAGTGCATTTTCCATATTACCTTTTACTGCATTTATTAAGGCTTTTGTTATGCAGTATGGTGTTGTTGCTACATTGCATGTTTTTATACATTTATAACATCTTTGGATTTTTTCTTTTCCTTTTTCTGTTTGTTTGATAAAATTGTTATAAATTGCTCTTCCTGGCATTCCTACTGGACTATTTATTATTTTAATATCGTCTGATGTTGCACTAATGTATGCTTTTTTAAATTCTTCTGACGCATCACACTCATATGTTGCAACAAATCTTGTTGCCATTTGTACTCCATTTGCTCCAAGCTTTATATATTTTTTTATATCTTCTTTATCCCAAATTCCTCCTGCTGCAATTACTGGTATTTTTGTTTTATATTCATTTTCTATCTCTTTTATGTATTTTACTACTTCTTTTACTATCTCCTCTAAATTATTGTTTTCATCATTTATTTCTTCTTTTTTAAAACCAAGATGTCCTCCTGCTTCTGGTCCTTCTATAACTATCATGTCTGGAACATAATTATATTTTTTTATCCAATGTTTTACTATTAACTGACAACATCTTAATGATGATACAATTGGGGCAATCTTTGTGTTACTTCCTTTTACATATTCAGGTAATTCTTTTGGAATTCCTGCTCCTGAAATTATCAAATCTATATTATTTTTTACGCATTCTGTTACTATTTCTTTATAGTTGTTAGATGCTACCATAATGTTTACACCTAATATTTTATCTTCTCCTGCGATTTCTTTCGCTTTTTTTATTTCTTTTCTTATCGCTTTTAAGTTTGCTTCTAATGGATTTTTTATAAAATCCTCTTCTTTAAATCCTATATCTGCTGTAGATATTATCCCTATTGCTCCTTCTTTGCTGACATTTCCTGCTAATCTATGTAATGAAACTCCAACTCCCATTCCTCCTTGAATTATAGGATATTTAGATTTTTTATTTCCTATTTGTATTCCTTCCACGTTATCATCTTCCTTCCTTTTCCAAAATTTTCCTCTTATCTGGTTTTCGATACTAGATTATCACTTTCATTTCTCTACGTCAACTAACTGACCACTCATTACAATAAAAAATAATATGAAAAATGATTATTGGAGTTTACCAATAATCATTTTTCATATTATTCTACACTTCTATTTGCTATCTCTATTGCTTTTGTTACAATATTACCACAAGTTTTAGATGATACATTTCCCCAACCACCTTCTTGTTTTACTTCTTCATATACTCCTAGTTCTTTTGCAATTTCTTCTTTTAGATTTTCTGACATTAAACTTCTATTTTTACTCATTTTATTTACCTCCTAATATTTAGGGATAAATATATTATTTCCTTTTTAGTAGTTTTAACTCCTTGTAATATTTTCTTTTAAGTTGTAAGTGTACCATTTGGTGTATTTACTATCATTAATATATCTTCTTCTTTTCCTGTCTCCGCATTTATATATACTAAAAACTCATTATCTCCTGCTTTACCTGTAAATTCCCAACAAAGTATCTCTGTATTATATTCTGTTGGAATAATTGCTAAATTTTGGCTTTCAATTTCAAGTCGAGAATTTAGATTGCTTTTTGCTTCTTCTGCAGAAATTATATTTTCTGTAATTTCCCTTTCAGTATGACAATTCAAATATCCTGCTGATTCCATTCCTAGTATTTCTCCATTATCTAATGCAATTTTTAATTTTATTAAATCTGAATAAACTGTTACATCATCTTGCATATATGCGTAGTTTATTACAATAGCTCCTTCTTGTTTTAGATAATATGTTTCTTCCATTGAACTATATCCTTTTTCATTTAAAAAGTTTTTTCCGATTTCTATTGCTTCTTCTGGAGTAAGTTTTTCTTCTGTTATTTCTCTATAATAATTCATATATACTATATGTCCACCTTTTTTTGATATTGAAATACTTTTTGTTGCATTGTCTACTTTAACTATAAAATTATATGAATCTATATTTCCATTTTCTGATAGTCCATTGCTAGATATGTTATCATTTTCTACTCCTAGAAATTCCTTAACAATTTCTTTTGCTTGTTCCTCATCAATGTCTTCTCCTGTTAATCCTTTTCTTTCTGGATTTACCATATGTTCAGAAAATGCGCCGTCATAAATTAATCCTGTATAGTCGTCAAATGTAGCTTCTATGTTTCCAAAACTATCTGTTGACATATTACTTACTTGTTGCGCAAATGCTTTAGTTCCTTCTGATGTTAATTCTCCCCAACTTATTGTTCCTTCATTAATCTCATTTGCTAATTGATTTAGAATATCTTTTAATTCTACAGCGTATTGATGCATACTTTCGAGATTGCTTAATTCTTCATCTGTTAGATTTTCTCCTGCCATAGCTTTCATTGATAAAGTATAACTATAATCACTTACCTGATTTAAGAATTTTTGCGCATTTGATAAACCTTCCGTATTTATTGGCATTTGTGACAAATATACTTCTGCAAGATTAGCTTCGCTCCATACATTGGCAAGAGTTTTTGCTCCATGCTCTGCTGTTGATGTAATTGTTGCCTTTGCAAGATATGTTTCAACATGTTCCATATAATTTATAAGTTCATAAAATGCCATATTATATTCGTTTTCTGATGCAATTCTATATTCTCTTTGTTTTTGATAAGTATACACTCCTAGCGCAACTACTGCTATTAATAGTATAACTATAATCATTACTATTGAAAACATATGCCTATCTTTTAGTCGATTTTTCCAGTCTGTAAATTTAGTTTTTATATTTTCCATACTATCCTCCCAATTTTCTGATATTTAGTAATTATATTATGTATTCTTTTTGGAAATTTATACAAAAATGCACCTTTTTGGGTGCATTATTTTTTAAATAGTATTTTACATATATTGTGTGCTGAATTTGCTTTTCCTAATTTTTCAACTTGTTTTTTTATTTCCGCTATTTTTTCATCATCTTCTAGTATTTCTTTTAATTTTTCTTTTATATTGTCTCCTTTTTTTATCCATATTGACACTCCATTTTTTTCAAGAAACTCTGCATTTTGTTTTTCTTGTCCTGGAATTGGATTTATTGAGATTATTGGTATTCCGCATTGCTAAAGCTTCAGAACTTGTTATTCCTCCGAGGTTTTGTTATTACTATATCAGCTACACTCATAATTAATGCAACTTTATCTGTAAATTCTATTACTTTTATTTTGTCCTGCGCTTTATATTGTGCTACAATTTCATTAAATTTGTTAAATATTTTTTTGTTTTTGCCAGATATTGCAATTACTTGTATATTATCTATATCTCTTGCCAAAATTTCTATAAAATTATATATATTTTTATTTGCAAGTCCATATTTTCCTCCTGCGAAGAATAATATTATTTTTTTGTTTTTATTCAATTTGAATTCTTTTAAAACTTCTTGTTTATCATATTTTATAGCAAATTTTTGAGATATTGGGATTCCTGTTACAAATATTTTTTTTTCTTTTATTCCGTGTTTTAATAGCTTTAATTTCATATTCTCATTTGATATGAAGAAATAGTCTATATATTCATGTCTTACAAGCCATTGTTCATGTATTTCAAAGTCAGTAAGAATATTGGCTATTTTCACATTATTTTTTTTATGTTTTTTTAAAAATGTGCACATCTGCGTTGAAAATGGGTGTGTTGATATTATAATATCAGGATTTATCTTTTTTATTAAATTATTTAGTTTTATCGCAAATATTTTATTTGATGTCTTAGTTACTCCTGACATAATTCCTTTGTTTGAGTGATTATATACTTTCCCCCATGCCCATGGTACTTTTTTTGCCATTTCTGAATATGCGTGTACAGTTAATTTATTTATGTATTTATTTATGTATTCCATGCAATCTATCATTTTTATTTGTATCTCTGGATATTGTTTTTCTATTTCTTCTTTTATTGCTACTGCTGCACTTAGATGTCCTCCTCCATATGTTGTATAAAAAATTAGTGCTTTCATTAGTCCTATCTCCTTAAATTTTTATTTTTGAAATTTTATCATAGTTTTCAAAATAAAACAAGGCACATTAAAACTTGCCTGTGCCTCGTTTTATTTTATATATAATATTCTGGATTATATGCTACATCATTTACTCTTATTTCAAAATGTAGATGTGAGCCTGTAGATTTTCCTGTATTTCCTACTTTTGCTATAACGTCTCCTTGTGAAACTGTTGCCCCAACAGTTGTTAGTATTGCACTACAGTGCGCATAATATGTTTGTACTCCGTTTCCATGTGATATTATTACTAAGTACCCATATCCTCCGCTATTCCAACCAGCATATGTTACTGTTCCCGAAGCTGCAGCTTTTATTGATGTTCCTGTTGCTGCTCCAAAGTCCATACCTTTGTGTGTACTTCCCCATCTTGATCCAAATCTTGATGTGACTGTTGCTGAAATTGGTTTTATAAAGCTAATTCCTATCTCTTTATATCCGCTTCCTGCTGTTCCACTTGTTACTGTGCCACTACTACTTTTAGTACTTGCTACTACTACTGTTTTCTTTTCTTCGTATAAAGTAGAAATTGCTGTTTCTACATCTGTTAAATCATACTTTTCTGAAACATACTTTTCTACTATTGATAAACTATCTACATTATCACTATTTTTTTCTTTTAATCCATTTACTACTTCTTCTGCTTCTTCAAAAGTTGCAACATATAGTTTTTCTTCATTATCTATTGATAATGCGTAGTATTTATAATAGGTTTTTCCTCCTGATATAACCTTTTGGAATATCTCTTCATCATTAGTTTCAATTCCTCTTTTTAAAAAGCAGAGTTCATATTCTGGCATTTCATCTATTTGTACAAATGCTACATTTTCTTCATCCCCATTTTCTATATATTCCAATATTCTCGATTGGAGAGCTGCTTTATCTTGACTATATCCAATCATTTCTCCATTTAGGGATACACTATATATTGGTTTATATATGAACATTGCTATTGTAAGTACTATAATACAACTAACTATAAATAAAACAATAAACTTAATGCTCGTCCTTAAGCCAATTATAAATTTTCTCATATATTTTCTTTAGCACTCCTTTGTAAATTTAATTTGTTCTACGGATACTGCATTTTAATTTACTATTAGATTTTACATTAAATGGAATTTTTATTCAATTTTTGTGTGTCTCGGTTTCGCCACATTTACTCTTATTTGCTCTTGTTTTCTTTTCTTTTCTCTTGTTTTCTCCTATTTTTAGAATTCATGTCTTCCTTCTAATGCTTTGGTCAGTGTTATCTCGTCAGTGTATTCTAAGTCACCTCCTACTGGCACTCCATGTGCTATTCTTGTCACTTTAACTCCTAAGGGTTTTAATATTTTAGAAATGTACATTGCTGTAGCTTCTCCTTCTACTCTAGGATTAGTTGCAACTATTATTTCTTTTATTTCTTCATTATCTTGTATTCTTTTTAATAGTTCTTTTATTTTTATTTCCTCTGGTCCTATACCGTTCATTGGAGATATTGAGCCATGAAGCACATGATATACTCCTTTAAATTCGTGTGTTCTTTCCATTGCAATGACATCTTTTACATCTTCTACAACACATATTGTTGTCTTGTCTCTCTTAGGGCTACCACATATCGGACATGGATCTGTATCAGAAATATTAAAACATTGTGAACAATATTTTAAATTAGCTTTTGCATTTGTTATTGCATTAATAAATTCTGTTACTTCTTCATCGCTTGCATCTAAAATATGAAAAGCCAATCTTATTGCTGTTTTATGTCCTATGCTTGGTAGTTTTTCAAACCCTTCTATTAGTTTTTCTATTGACGGTGAATAATATGATGACATTTCCAAATTTATATCCTTTCAATTTATTTTACATTAATCCTGGTATGTTATATTTTCCAAGACTTGCACTTTGTGCTATGTCTACTTTTTTTAACGCTTCATTTACACATGTTAATATTAAATCCTCTAGCATTTCTACATCTTCTGGGTCTACTACATCTTTTTGTATTTTTATTTCTTTTATTTCTTTTGCTCCACTTACTTTTACACTTATTGCTCCTCCACCTGCTGTTGCGTCAAATTCTCTTGCTACTAATTCTTCTTGTGATTTTTCCATATCTTCTTGCATTTTTTTAGCTTCTTTCATTAGTTTATTAATGTTCATACCTCCAAAACTTGCTCCTCCTGGGAATCCTCCTCTTTTTGACATCTTAATTTCCTCCTTATTCTTCTATAAAATTTATTGGTATATCCAATGAGTCTAATATATCTTCTTTTTTCTCTTCTATTGGATTTTCTTTTTTAATTGGTTTTTCCAATTTATTATTTGCACTTGAATCTTCTAACTTTATTTGCATTGGTTTTCCACATATCATTGATACTTCTTTTGTTAATATATTCATATTTTCTGGTTTTTGCAATAGCTCTTTTCTAAATGAATTTAGTCCATTATTAAATCTAATCCCTACCGTCATATCATTTATTTCTACTGCTTCTGTATTAACCAAATTTGCATATAACATTACTTTTCCTTGTTTTTTTAGATTAGTTAGTACATTTGACCAGTTACTTATTACTTCTCCTTTTTCAAGAGGTTTTAAGGGTTTAACTGATTCTTTTACTTCTTTTTTGACTTCTTCTTTTTTTTCTTCTATCTTTTTTGGTTTTTTATCTGTTATATCTTTTTGAATAGTATATTTGGACTCTTCACGATTATTTACTTTTATTTCTCTTGTTCCTTCTGAAACCATTTTTTCTAGTCTTTCTATTCTTTCTTCTAAAGCTTTTGTATCTTGTTTCATACATAGTTTTATTATTTCTGTTTCAAATATTATAGTTTTTTGTGAAGACCATTTCATTTTATTTTCTAATTCTGATAATTTGTATATTATATTTATTAGTTCTTCTTTTGATACATTTTCGGCGATTTTTGCTATTTGATTAATTTCTTCTTCGCTGTATATTTCTGATACTTTGCTTACTTTATACATAAGCACGTCTTTTGTGTGTTTAATCATTTCCCAAAGAAAATTTTCTAAATCTTTTCCTTCATTTAAAACTTCATCTTTTGCTTTTAGTGCTGCTTCTACATCTTTATCTATAATTCCTTTTATAATGCTATGTACGTATATAAATTTAGGTATTCCTACTAAATCTTTTATTCTATTTTCATCAATATTAGTTTCTCCGATCTTGTAAACATCTTTCTAATATACTTAGTGCATCTCGTGCTGCACCTTCTGAAAGAGTTGCAATAAGGTTTAGTGCTGGTTCTGTTATTTGTATTTTGCTTTCATCACAAACTATTTTCATCCTTTTTATTAAATCTTGATTAGATATTTTTTTAAAGTCAAACCTTTGACATCTCGAGAGTATTGTTGTTAGTAATTTTTGCGGTTCAGTAGTTGCTAGTATAAATTTTACATGTTCTGGTGGCTCTTCTAATGTTTTTAATAATGCGTTGAAAGCTCCTGTTGAGAGCATATGTACCTCATCTATTATATATACTCTATATTTTGCAAGTGTTGGTAAAAAATTTATTTTTTCTTTTATATTTCTTATATCTTCTACACTATTATTTGATGCTGCATCCATTTCTACTATATCTGTTAGCGTTCCTTCTAAATTTGCCTTGCATATTTCACACTCATTACATGGTTCTCCGTCTTGTGGATTTAGGCAATTTATCGCTCTTGCAAGAATTTTAGCTGTTGATGTCTTTCCTGTTCCTCTTCCACCTGTTAGTAAATATGCATGTCCTACACGCCCTGTTTTTATCTGATTTTTGAGAGTTTGTGTAACATGTTCTTGCCCTACTATTTCACTAAAAGTTTTAGGTCTGAATTTTCTATATAATGCTGTATATGCCACTTCTGTTTCCCCCTTAACAATAAATCTAACTTTTCCGTGGAAAGCAACTTTCACATAAAAGGTTCTACTTATCGCTGCTTCCTTTCGGACCTGACGAGATTCGTAAATTTTTATTGAAAATTACTCTCCACGCAAAAGTTAGATTTATTTTAGTATTAAATTCATTTTTATTATATAATGTTTTTTTCTTTTTTACAATATTTTTTTAGTTTCTTTTGAAAATTACATCTGAAAAATCTGTCTTTTCATAATTAGATGTTCCTGCACTTATGATATTACCTGCTGGTAAATCTAATGTTATCGTTCCTGTGAATTTTGTTCCGTCTACAAGTTCTATTGTTAAGTCAAATGAAATATTGCACTCTATATCTTCGTAGTTAAGTCCTATTTTTGATAATATTGTTCCGTCATGTCTTATTTCTTCATCTTCCGATGAATATGTACCGTAAGTCTTCTATTGAATATCTTAACGATATTATTCCTCCCTGATTTGCTATTTTAAGTTCTTTTAAATTACTTTCTTCTTCTCCAATATATGTTATATTGTCACTTATCATATATTCTTCTATATTTTCATATGTACTATTTTCATCACTACTTGGTCTATATATTACTATTTCTCCTTTTGTTGGTTCACTATTTATAACAAAATTATCAATAATTACATTTTTTATTATTTCTGTTTCTTTATAATTTTTATTTTTTGCAATATGAATATATATATCATTATTTTGGACTAGATTAAAATTCCATGTGCTTTCTCCTTCTGTATCTATACCTTCTGCCGTACTTACTACAATTAGTTGTGATAGTTCAAATGGCATGTTTCCTTCTCCTTCCACCTCATATTTTAGCATTAGAAGGCATATAATAGTTACTATTAGTACTAGTATAAATACTACTATAAAGAAAATTATAACTTTTCTAAGTTTTTTGTTAAGATATTCCATGTCTTTTTAACTATTAGCTTTTGTAGCTAATTTCTCCTTCCTTATTATTTGTTATTCTTTAGGTTTCTTAATTCTTTAAAAAAGTCTTTTAGCAGTTTTTCACACTCTTCTTGCATTATGCCTGTTTCATATTCTACTGTATGATTAAATTTATAATCTGCAAATATATTTAATACAGAACCACATGCTCCAGTTTTTGGATCCATTGTTCCGATATATACTTTTTTTATTCTTGAATTTATTATTGCTCCTGCACACATTGTGCATGGTTCTAATGTTATATATATTTCACAGTCCTCAAGTCTCCATGCTTGTAGCTTTTGACTGGCTTTTTCTATTGCGATTATTTCTGCATGTTTTGTTGTGTCCTTTTTTGTTTCTTTTAAGTTGTGCGCTCTTGCGATTATCTCTCCATTTTTTACAATTATCGCTCCTACTGGCACTTCAAGTTTTTTATATGCTTTTCTAGCCTCTTTTAGAGCTTCTAACATGTACTTTTCTTCTATAACTATCTACCTCTTATTCTCTTCTATATTTGAAATATATCATATACTTTATATTTTATTTTGTCAATCAAACTTCCTTATTTTTAATGTATAACAGCAAAATAGAATAGATAATGTGTTTCTTACCAAAGGTTCACATTATCTACTACATTTTTATTATCTCTCATAAATAACATAAGTTTAAAATTTACACTCTAATTTTGACAATACCCGAACAACGGTCTAAAGAGATTTGATATTTCTGTACTGTTTTGGGTAGCTGTACCTAAAAATACCCAAAAAACCCGATATACCTAAGCCGGAGACGACCAGAGGCATCTTTCGAGTTACGTGTGTTATTTTGCAGTGATTGTATATGGGTCTTCGCTTGTTCCGTCTCCTGAGGCTCCGATTGACACGGATGATAGATTGATTTCAACTACGGG
>CAYVWC010000034.1:0-10517 GCA_964455415.1 uncultured Clostridium sp. | reverse complement strand
CATAAATATTTTAAGTAAATCATAAAAACATATTTTAAAAAATATCAAAATATTATATAATATAAAAATAAAATAGAGGGAGAGAAAGTGAAAGAACTTGCAAAAAAACTTTTAGAGATAGAAACTATAAAAAAATATTTAGATAAAAAAAATTTAAGTCCAATAACAATATTGGGCTTATCTGACATATCAAAATCATGTTTAGTAGATAGTATATACGATGTAACAAAAAAAGAAGTTTTATTAGTCACATACAATGAATTACAGGCACAAAAATTATATAAAAATATTAAATCATTAAATATTGATAATGTAATATATATACCCAAAAAGGATATTGTAACTTATGAATATGACGCACAAAATATGGATATTCTTTACTCAAGGATAGAAGGCTTAATAAAAATATATAATAATGAAGCAGGTATAATTATTGCTAGTATAGAAACATTAATGCAACCAATATTATCAAAAAAGAACTTGGCAAACAATATATTAAAAATAATGGTAGCAAATGAGTATAATATTGAAGAAATAAAAGAAAAACTAGTAAACTTAGGATATGAAAGATATGACTTAGTAGAAGGAAAAGGTACTTTTAGTGTAAGAGGAGATATTCTTGATATTGCAATAAGCAATAAACAAGGAATTAGAATAGAATTTTTTGGAGACGAAGTAGACCAAATCAGATATTTTGATATATCAAGTCAAAGATCAACAGAAAATGTTAATCAAATAAAAATATATCCATTATCTGAAGAAATTGAAAAAGAACCAAAAGGCGAATGGATAGAATTTTTAACAGACAATTCAATTATCATCTTAGATGAAAAAAATAAGATAGAACTTAGATCAAATAATATATTAAACGATAATAAACTCGCAATAAAAGACTTAGTAGAAAGAAAAAAAGAAGTCCCATATATTTTACAAAATATGTATGATATAAATCATATATTAAAAAAACTAGAAGAAAAGCAAATAATAGAATTAGAATCACAGGACATCATATCTAAAAAAGAAAATGTAATAAAAATAGAACATGAAAATATAAAGCAAATTGACGAAAAATTTTTAGAAATAACAAAACAAGAAAAAGATAAAAAAACATATATACCAAGAAGAAGAGTATCAAAAGATTTTAGAGAAGGAGAAAAAGTATCCTTTGCAGATTTAAAAATCGGAGACTATGTAGTGCATAAAACAATTGGTATCGGACAATATATTGGTGTAAATACAATTAAAGCAGACGGAATTACAAAAGATTATATAAAAATAAAATACAGGGGAGAAGACATCCTATATATTCCTACAAACTCATTAGACAATATAAGAAAATATATAGGTGGAGGAGAAAAAGCACCAAAATTAAATAAACTAGGCTCAAAAGAGTGGGAAAACACAAAAAATAAAGTAAAGTCAAATTTAAGAGAAATAGCTAGAAATCTCATAGAACTATATGCAACAAGGCAAAAAATACAAGGGTTTGCATTTGAAAAAGACACCCAGTGGCAAAGAGAATTTGAAGACACATTTCCATATCAAGAAACAGAAGACCAGTTAAGATGTATAGAAGAAGTAAAAAGAGATATGGAAAAAGCCAAACCAATGGATAGACTTTTATGTGGAGATGTTGGCTATGGAAAAACAGAAGTAGCCATGAGAGCAGCATTTAAAGCGTGTATGAGTGGAAAACAAGTAGCATACCTTGTACCAACAACAATACTTGCAAATCAGCAGTATGAAACATTTAGAGAAAGGATGGATAAATTTGGAATAAGAGTAGAATTACTTAATAGATTTAGAAGTAAAAAAGAACAAGAAAATATTATAAAAAAATTAAAATTAGGAGAAATAGATATAATAATTGGAACACATAGACTACTAAGCAAAGATGTAATATTTAAAGACTTAGGTTTTTTAATAGTAGATGAAGAGCATAGGTTTGGAGTAAAAGATAAAGAAAAAATAAAAGAAATGAAAACTAATATAGATGTACTCACAATGACAGCAACACCAATACCAAGAACATTGCACATGTCAATAGTTGGTGTAAGAGATATGTCAGTAATATATGAACCACCACAAGACAGAAAACCGGTAAGAACCTATGTATTAGAATATGACGAAGAAGTAATAAAAGAAGCAATAACAAAAGAAATAGAAAGAAAAGGGCAAGTATTTTATTTATATAATAAAGTAGAAGGCATAGAGAAAAAAGCAGAAGACATAAAAAAACTTGTACCAGAAGCAAGAATTGCGTATGCACATGGGCAAATGACAGGACAAGAATTAGAAAACATAATGATTGATTTTATCGAAAAAGAAATAGATGTTATAGTATGTACAACAATACTAGAATCTGGAATAGATATTCCTAATGCCAATACAATTATTGTAGAAAATGCAGACAGACTAGGATTAGCACAATTATACCAAATAAGAGGAAGAGTACGGAAGATCAAGCAGAGAAAGTTTTGCATATATCACATATAGAAGAGATAAACTTTTATCAGAAATTGCAGACAAAAGGTTGAAAGCAATAAAAGACTTTACAGAATTCGGTTCAGGATTTAAAATTGCTATGAGAGATTTAGAAATAAGAGGAGCAGGAAGTTTAATCGGAGAAGTACAACATGGGCATATGGAACAAGTTGGATATGACATGTATTGCAAACTTTTAGACGAAGTCATAAAAGAAATGCAGGGAGAAAAAGTAGAACAATTAAAAGAAGAAGATGTACAAATAGACATAAATGTATCAAGCTATATACCAGATGAATATATAGAAAACGGAGACTTAAAAATTAGTATATATCAAGATATTGCATTATGCAAAAGTGAAGAAGAATTACTTGATATTACAGATGAGCTAATAGACAGATTTGGAACAATGCCAAAAGAAGTTGAAGAGTTATTAGAAATTGCAAGAATAAAAAATTCATGTAGAGAAAAGAATATAAATAAAATCACACAGAAAAATAGTAGTATAGTATTATATTTTAAAGCAGAAACATTTGATGTAGAAATAGTAACTAAATTAGTTAATAAGTATAAAAATAACATTAAATTTTCTCCAGCTGCATTTCCATATATAACATACAAAATAGATCCAAATAAATCAATAATAAAGCAAATAAAAGAATTTATACAAACTTTATAAAAAGTGTGAAAAATAAAATTAGGAGGAAACAAAAGTGCAACTAATTACAAGCAAAGATAATGAAATGATAAAAAATATTAGAAAACTTAAAGAGAAAAAATACAGAGATATAAGCAATGAATATATAGTTGAAGGAATAAAGCTAATAGAAGAAGCGATAGAGGAAAATGCAAAAATAAAAAAAATAGTAGTATGCGAAGAATGTATAAAAGACAGTGACATAGAACAAAAAATATTATATAAAATAGCAAAATATGATTGCATATATGTTTCCTCAAAAATATTTGGATTATTAACAGATGTAGTACATCCACAAGGGATGCTAGCAGTAATAGAAAAAGAAAGCAGTGAAGATAAAATAAATTATTCAGAAGACATAATTGTAGTACTTGACGGAATACAAGATCCAGGAAACTTAGGCACAATATTAAGAACCGTAGATAGTGTAGGATTAAGCCAAATAGTGCTTTCAAAAACAAGTGTAGACGCATACAATCCAAAAGTTGTACGCTCAACAATGGGAGCAATATTTAGAGTAAAAATAATAGAAGCAGAAGACTTAGTCCAAACTCTTAAAAATATAAAAAAGAATAAATTTAAAGTAGTTGCAACATCTTTAGCAGGAAGCGAAGACATCTATAATATGGAATATACGAAAAAAGCAATCGTTATAGGAAATGAATCAAAAGGAGTATCAAAAGAGATATTAGATGTTTCAGATTCAAAAATAAAAATACCTATGCTAGGAAAAACAGAAAGCCTTAATGCGTCTATTGCAACAGGAGTTATATTATATGAATATGTAAGAAGGAAAGTAACATAAGCTCTTGATTTTTAAAAGATAGCATTATATAATACAATTAATTTATAAAAAAAGGAGTACAATATGCGCTATGAAGAGATAGAAAAAAACATAGGATATACTTTTAATAATAAAAAATTACTAAAGACAGCACTAACACATACCTCATATGCAAATTTACATGGAGTAGAAAGTAACGAAAAATTAGAATATCTTGGAGACAGCATATTAGAATTTATAACAAGCAAATATTTATATAACAATTATCATAAGTTAAAAGAAGGAGAAATGACTAAAGTCAGGGCAACAGTTGTATGTGAACAAAGTTTATTTGAAGTGGCAACTCGACTTAATTTTAGTGAGTTCTTAATTACTGGAAGGAGTGAAAGAACCCCACAAGGAGTACAAAATAAAGCAATACTCGCAGACAGTGTAGAAGCAGTTATTGCAGCAATATATTTGGATAGTAATTTAAAAAATGCAGAAAAATTTATAATTGAAAACCTAAAAGAAGCAATAGAAATAGAAAGCAAACAAGTTGGCATAAAAGACTATAAAACGGTTTTACAAGAAAAATTACAAGAACATGGAAATGTAAAAATTGAATATGAAATCATTTCAGAGAAAGGACCAGATCATGACAAATATTTTGTGGCTCAAGTATTGTGTGACGGAAAGATTTTAGCTAAAGGAAGTGGTAAAAGCAAGAAAAATGCAGAAATGCAAGCAGCAAAATTAGCATTAGAAAATATGCAATAAAGGGGGAAATGATATGGATAAACAAAGCGAGATATTTGTTGGAAGCCTTACAGGACTAGCTAAAAATGAATATGAAGACTTTCTAATTAAAGCAAATAAAGATATAAAAAATAAGAGATTTAACAAATTAAAAATTGCAATAGCACCAAATTTAATAGAAAAACAACTATTAAAAATATTAAAAGAATACAATGTAGCAACTATAGAAATAGAAGCACAATCTACAAATGACTATATACTAAAAAGATGTGGATATACATATAATTATAAAGACATAAAAAAATCAACAAAAATGGTTAAAAGACATAGATTTAATGTATCATTTCAAGTTGGAATAGGACTACCAGATAGCACAAAAACTGATGAACTAAATACAGCAAAAGAACTCGCAAAACTTAAACCAAATAGAGTTAGAATATATCCTATGGTAGTTATGAGAAATACAAAGTTAGAAAATGACTTAAACGAGGAAAAATACGAACCACTAACATTAAACCAAGCAATAGAAAGATGTAAAGATGTAATATATGAATTTAATAGAAAACATATAAAACAAATAAGTATTGTAAAACAAAATGAGCTAAAAGAATCAAAAGAAACAGAAATAATAGCTGGCCCATATCACGAAGAGTTCGGACAACTTGTAACAGATAGCATATGGTATGACAGTATTGTAGATAAAATTAAACAGTTCAATGTAAAGGTAAGAGCTGTAAAAATAGAAGTAAACCCTAAAGAACTTCCCAATATAATCGGATATAAAAGAGAAAATGCAGAGAAACTAAAAGAAATTTACGATGTAGAAATAAAAGCAGAAGGAAATCCTGATATAAAAATAGGAAAATCAAAAATAAGTGTATTAGAAGTATATGGTAACTAAAATATATATGTATAAAATTTCCATGTTTGTAGATAATAAATACAAACATGGAAATTTTTTAAGGAAACATATGAAATTTATTAAAGAAATATTGATTACAGCCATAGGTTGTACATTTATGGCACTTGGAATAGTTATATTCTTACTCCCTAACCAGCTATCATCAGGTGGATTTAGTGGTATTGCAACAGTACTGTATTATACTTTTGGTTTCAAAGTAGGACTAACTAATTTTTTAATGAATATACCACTATTTATAATTGCATATATAAAAATAGGAAAAAAATTCTTCATAAAAGCAATTATGCGGAACAGTACTATTATCAGTTGCACTAGATATATCTGAAAATATATTTTCTAATCTAAAAATAATAACAGAAGATAAACTATTAGCAAGTATATATGGTGGACTTGTTATAGGAGTGGGGACAGCGATAATTATAAAAAATAATGCTTCAACAGGTGGAACAGACCTTTTAAGTAACATAATCTCAAACAATTTTACAGGATTAAAAACTGGAAACCTAATAGTCATATTTGATACAATAATAGTTGCAATAAATATGATAGCATTAAGACAGATAGAAATAGGACTATATTCTGCAATAGCAATATATATAATAGGAAAGATAATAGAAGCAATAGCAGAAGGAATTAACTTTACGAAAATGATATTTATAGTATCAGACGAATATGAAAAAATTGCAGACGAAATAAGTAATGAACTCAAACGAGGGAGTACAGCAATATATGCAAAAGGAATGTATATGCAAAAAGATAAAAAAATATTATGGTGTGTAGCTTCCAGAGGAGAAATTACAAAAATAAGGCAAATAGCAAACAAAATAGATTCAAGTTCATTTATGACAATATTCAATGCAAGAGAAGCCTATGGCTTAGGATTTAAAGAGGAATAAAAAATAAAAAAAGTATTGACATTTTATAAAACATATTATAAAATACAAACATAAATTCGCAAAACGGAGGTTTACAAATGATTAATGTATTGCATATAAAAAATGTCGGAATAATTGATGATATAACAATAGAGTTAAATGAAGGTCTAAATATATTAACAGGAGAAACAGGAGCAGGAAAAACACTTATTATAGATTCACTCCAAATAATTTCAGGGGGAAGATTTTCAAAAGAAATGATAAGAAAAGGAGAAGAATTTTCTTATGTAGAATTATCAATGTATTTACCAGAGAGTGAAGAAAAAGACGAAAACGTAGTAGTATCAAGAGAAATATATGCAAATGGAAGAAACACTTGTAAAATTAATGGTAGATTAGTATCAGTAATTGAGCTAAAGAACTTTATGAAAGATATATTAGATATACATGGACAACACGAAAATCAAACATTATTGGATATTAGTAGTCATATCAAATATTTAGACGGAATAGCAGATAAAGATATATTCAAATTAAAAGAAGAATACAAAACATTATACTCAAAATATAAAATGTTGAAACAAGAAATAAATAAAAATTTTGGCGATGATAAAGAAAAACAAAGAGAATTAGATCTGCTAATATATCAACAAAATGAAATAGAAGAAGCTAACTTAAAATATGGAGAAGAAGAAGAACTTGAAAATAAAAGAAGCAAGATATTAAATTCAGAAAAAATTTCCAAAAGCCTTGCAGAAGCGAATAATCAAATAAATGAAAATACAATTGATAGTATAAGCTTAGCAATAAGAGCAATGGAAAAAATAGAAAACATAGATGAAAGATATCAAACATCATTAAATACTCTAAAAAGTATATATTACGACATACAAGAACTTTCAAGAGATATAGAAGCATATAATGAAGATATATACTTCGATGAAGAAGAAAGAAACAATATAGAGGAAAGATTGAACCTAATATATACACTCAAACGAAAATATGGAAACAATATAGGGGAAATATTAAAATATAATGAGGAAATAAAGAGTAGAATAGAAAAAATAGAAAATTCAGAAGAATACATACAAAAACTAAAAAAAGAATTAGCAGAAATCAAAGAAAATATGAAAATACTAACAAGTAAAATGAGTGAAACCAGACAAAAATACTCAAAAATTTTAGAAAATAAAGTAAATAAAGAACTTGCAGACTTAGAAATGGAAAATTCAAAATTTCAAATAAAAATATCAAAAGAAGAAGAATTTGGAATAAACGGATTAGATAAAATAGAATTTATGATAAGTACAAATATAGGAGAAGATGCAAAATCACTTTCGAAAATAGCATCAGGAGGAGAAATGTCACGAGTTATGCTTGCAATAAAAACAGTATTAGCTGATATTGACAAAGGATATACAATGGTATTTGACGAAATAGATACAGGAATAAGTGGAATTGCAGCAAATAGTGTTGGAGAAAAATTAAAGAAAATATCTAAAAAACATCAAGTACTATGTGTAACACATCTTGCAAATATTGCTGCCAAAGGAGATTATAACTACTACATCAGTAAAGAAACAAAAGAAAATAGAACCAAAACCAACATCAAAAAACTAAATGAAGAAGAAACAATAAAAGAAATTGCAAGAATAGCAAGTGGAAGTATAAATGAAGTTACAATAAATCACGCAAAAAATTTAAGAAAAATAGCATAAAAAAAAGCCCCAATGTAGTAACATTGGGCTCTAAATTTTGATTTCCTGTGTCACTCTATAATGGAGGCAAGGGAATTTTTTTTAGTAAAAATATTGCAAAATATTCTATGTTGTGATATAAGTGTAGCTAGAGAACATATATAATTTAAGAAAGACAATCTATGAAAAATATTAAAGATTATAATGTAAAAGAATTAAAAGAAGAATTAGAAAAGATTGGAGAAAAACCATACAGAGCTGACCAAATTTTCAAATGGATATACAAAGAAAAAGTAAGTAGCTTTGATGAAATGACAGACCTTTCTTTAAATTTAAGAGAAAAACTAAAAGAGAAATTTAGCATTTGTAATTATGAAATCCTAGAAAAACAAGTGTCAAAAGATAGTACAATAAAGTACCTATTTAACTTATTAGACGGAAATGCTATTGAAACAGTACTCATGGAATATAAACATGGAAGAACTATATGTGTATCATCTCAAGTAGGTTGTAAAATGGGTTGTAAATTTTGTGCATCAACAGGAATTGCTTTCATCAGAAATCTAACAGCAGGAGAAATTGTAGAACAGCTATTAGCAGTAGAAAGGGACTTAGACATAAAAGTATCTAATGTAGTATTTATGGGGATAGGAGAACCACTAGACAATTTCGACAATGTTATGAAAGCAATTGAAATAATAAATTACCCAAAAGGACTAGGAATTGGAGCAAGACATATAAGTATTTCAACTTGTGGAGTAGTTCCAAAAATATACGAAATTGCAGACAGGGATTTACAGTGTACATTGTCAATATCTTTACATGCAGCAAACAATGAAAAAAGAAGCTCAATGATGCCAATAAACAACTTATACAGCATAGAAGAACTTATTGAAGCATGTAAGTATTATATACAAAAAACAAACAAAAGAATTTCATTTGAATACGCCTTAGCGAAAAACAATAATGATAATGAACAAGATGCAGAAGAACTTATAAGATTATTAAAAGGAATGCTTTGCCATGTAAACTTAATACCAATAAACAAAATAGAAGAACGGAAAGTTTTCCAAAAGCACAAATGAGAATATAATAAAATTTAGAGACTATCTAAACAGCAAAGGAATAGTTGCAACAATAAGAAGAGAACTTGGTTCAGATATAGATGCAGCTTGTGGACAACTAAGGAGAAAAAGAGGTGAAAGAAGGTAGAAAATGGAAGTTCTAGCAAGATCAGACAAAGGAAGAATAAGAGACCAAAATGAAGACTATTACTATATATCTGATAAAAATGAAACACTAGGAATATACATGTTAGCAGACGGAATGGGACGGATATGAAGGTGGAGAAATAGCAAGCAGACTGGCAATAGATGCAGCAAGAAGATACATAGAAGAACATTTTGGCGAAATTCCACATGATAATAAAGAAAGTATACTAAAACTTATTAGAGACTCAATGGAATATGCAAACACTGTAGTTTTCGACATAGCAAAAGAATCAGAAGAACTTAAAAGTATGGGTACTACTTTGGAAATTTGTTTAATATATAATAATAGAGCATATATTGGACATATTGGAGATAGTAGGATATACAGAATTAGGGGACAATTTATAAGAAAACTCACAACAGATCATAGCTATGTAGAAACATTAGTAAAAGACGGAACTATTACAAAAGAAGAAGCAAAACACCATCCAAAAAAGAATATGTTAATGAAAGCACTAGGTTGTTTGGAATTTGCAGAACCAGATGTAATGGTTAAAAATTTTATGCAAGGGGATATTATAGTTATGACTTCTGACGGATTGACAAACATGGTTGAAGAAACAACTATATATGAAACTATAATAAATAATTTTGAAAACAGCGATAAGTTGTTAATCGATATGGCAAATAATGCTGGTGGTGTTGACAACATAACAGTTGTTATTATAAAGAACCAGGGGAGTGATGAGTTATGAACTTAGAAGGAAGATTATTAGGAAATAGATATGAAATATTAAAGAAAATAGGAATCGGTGGTATGGCAACTGTGTATAAAGCAAAATGCCATGTATTAAATAGATATGTAGCTGTAAAAATATTAAAAGATGAATTTACAACAGACGAAGAATTTATAAAAAGATTTAATACAGAAGCACAAGCAGTAGCAAGTTTAACGCACCCTAATATAGTATCAGTATATGATGTAGGACACGAAGGAGATTTATATTACATCGTAATGGAACTCATACAAGGGAAAACATTAAAAGAAATAATAATAGCTGACGGTGCATTAAGCTGGAAATGGAGCGTAAATGTTGCAATACAAATAG
>CAYVWC010000033.1:0-10652 GCA_964455415.1 uncultured Clostridium sp. | reverse complement strand
TGGTGTGTAAATTCTCAAAAAAGTGATAGTGGAGCTTGTCAAGTCTGGTGTGTGAATATAGAAAAGTGATGTGATAAAGGCTAATTTTTTAGTTGAAAATCATATCACTTTTTATATAATCTATAGAAAAAATTATCCACAATTTATTATTATTTATAAATTATTTTCCGAAATTCACTTTATTTTTCTATGGTTTTGTGCTAAAATATATAAATATAAATGCGAGTATGCTGGAACTGGCAGACAGGCACGTTTGAGGGGCGTGTGTGGTAACACGTATGGGTTCAAGTCCCATTACTCGCACCAATTTTAGTTATAGTAATATTAAATTTTCTAAAAAAATAGATAATTTTAGCAAAAAAACTTGTGTTTTTTGCTATTTTGCTATATAATAGATACATTATATTTGGAGGAAATAAAATGTCTTTTATTGAAAAAATTAAGAAAAGAGCAAAAAATGAACTTAAAACGATAGTCTTACCTGAGGCAAATGAAATAAGAACTCTAGAAGCAACAGACATGATTTTAAAAGAAGGCTTTGCAAATATAATTTTAATTGGAGATGAAGAAGAAGTTTTAAATCTAGCAAAATCCAAAAATTTAGATATATCAAAAGCTACAATTATTAATCCAAAAAACTCTTCATATTACGAAGATTTTGTTCAAAAATTCTATGAATTAAGAAAAGCAAAAGGAATTACTGAAGAAAAGGCAAGAGAGTTAATGTTAGATACTGTTTATTTTGGGATGATGATGATTAAATGTAATAAAGCAGACGGATTAGTTTCTGGTGCTGTACATTCAACATCTGACACATTACGACCAGCGTTACAAATCCTAAAAACAGCACCTGATACAAAACTTGTTTCTGCCTTTTTTGTAATGTGTGTTCCTGACTGTGAATACGGAGAAAATGGAACTTTCATATTTGCTGATAGTGGATTAAATGCAAATCCTACAGCAGATGAGTTGTCAGAAATAGCAATTTCATCAAGCAGAAGTTTCGAACAATTAGTTGGTAAAAAATCGCACGTAGCAATGCTTTCTTATTCAACATATGGAAGTGCAAAATCTGATTTAGTAGATAAAGTAATAGAAGCTACAAAGCTAGTAAAGGAAAAAAGACCTGATATTTCCGTTGACGGAGAATTACAGTTAGATGCTGCAATTGTACCAGAGATTGCAAAAAGTAAAGCACCTAGTAGTCCTCTTGAAGGAAAAGCAAATACACTAGTATTTCCAGATCTAAACACTGGAAATATTTCATATAAATTGGTTCAAAGACTTGCAAAAGCAGAAGCTTATGGTCCTCTTTGTCAGGGCATAGCAAAACCTATAAATGATTTATCAAGAGGTTGCAATAGTAAAGATATAGTTGGAGTTGTTGCAATTACTTGTGTTCAAGCACAAAATTAATTTATAAATATATTTTAAGAAAGGAAAGAAAAACATGAAAATCTTAGTTTTAAACTCAGGAAGTTCTTCTTTAAAATATCAATTAATTGATATGAAAAATGAAGAAGTTATCGCTAAAGGAAATTTTGAAAGAATTGGTCAAAATAATTCTTTCTTAACTCACAGAGTAGGAGAGGATAAACATCTTATTGAAACTCCTGTTAAAAATCATGAGGAGGCAATTAAGGTTGTTTTAGAGCAATTTACAAATCCAAAATATGGAGTAATCAAAGCACTTGGAGAAATTGATGCAGTGGGGCATAGACTAGTTCATGGTGGAGAAAAGTTCTCAAAGTCTGTTGTTATAACTGATGAGGTTATATCAAAGGTAAAAGAGTGCAGTTCTTTAGCACCATTACATAATCCTGCAGGAATTCTTGGTATAGAGGCTTGCCAAAACTTAATGCCAGGTATCCCAATGGTAGGAGTATTTGATACAGCTTTTCATCAAACAATGCCAAAAGAACATTATATTTATCCAATACCATATGAATATTATGAAAAATATTCTATACGTAAATATGGATTTCATGGTACTTCTCATAGATATGTTTCAGAAAGAGCAGCAAATCTTATGGGAGGACAAAGACCTGATTTAAAAATAGTTACCTGTCATTTAGGTCAAGGAGCAAGTTTAGCTGCCGTAAAAGGTGGAAAATCTTTAGATACTAGTATGGGACTAACTCCTCTTGCTGGTATTCCAATGGGTACAAGATGTGGAGATATTGACCCTGCAATAATTAAATATCTTATGGATACAGAAAACCTTTCTATCAAAGAAGTTGACACTATATTAAATAAAAAATCAGGAGCTCTAGGAATTTCTGGAATAAGTCCTGATTTTAGAGATATTGAAGATGAAGCAGAAGAAGGAAATGAAAGAGCTTGCCTTGCACTAGACAATTATAATTATTTGGTTGCACAATATGTAGCTAGATATGCTGTTACTTTACAAGGAATTGATGCAATCGTATTTACTGCTGGAATTGGAGAAAATGCACCAAATACAAGAAAAGGTATTTGTGACAACTTGAAATTTATGGGTGTTAAAATTGATGAAGAAAAAAATAAGATAAGAGGCAAAGAAACTGAAATCTCAGCACCAGATTCTAAAATAAAAGTATTTGTAATACCAACAAATGAAGAATTAGTTATTGCTAGAGATACAATGAATTTAGTTTCTAAAAAATAAGCGTTAATTATTAACAATTAGAGGTTAGAATACAAACTAACCTCTATTGTTAAATATAAAATATAATAAGGAGGGAAAAAATGGCAAAAGTTTTATCAGACATATCAAGAACTTTTAATGAATTTTTATTATTACCAAATTTAACAACAGAAGAATGCATCCCAGATAATGTATCTTTAAAAACTCCTTTAGTTAAATTTAAAAAAGGAGAAGAACCTAGGTATTATGCAAATATTCCTATGGTTTCTGCAATCATGCAATCTGTTTCTGGAGAAAAAATGGGAGTTGCACTTGCACGTGAAGGTGGTTTAAGTTTCATCTATGGTGCACAATCTATTGAATCTCAGGCCCAAATGGTATATCGTGTAAAAAAACATAAAGCAGGATTTGTAATAAGTGATTCAAATGTAAAAAGTGGTACTCCTCTAAGAGAAGTAATGGCTCTAACTAGAAAAACGGGGCATTCTACAGTTATTGTAACAGATGACGGAACAGCAAATGGTAAATTTTTAGGAATTGTTACAGATAAAGATTATAGGCCTTCAAAAGATAATTTAGATGCACCTATTGATGATTATATGACAAAAGCAGAAAATACTATTTCTGCAGTAAAAGGAATTACTTTATCTGAAGCAAATGATATTATTTGGAATAACAAAATTAATTGTTTACCAATTCTTACTCAAGAAGGAAATTTAAAATATTTAGTTTTCAGAAGAGATTATGAAGAAAGAAAGAAAAATCCTAATTCATTATTAGATGAAAATAAAAGATATATTGTAGGAGCAGGAATTAATACAAGAGATTATGAAGAAAGAATACCAGCTTTAGTAGATGCTGGTGTAGATATATTATGTATGGATTCTTCTGACGGATATTCTATATGGCAAAAAAGAACAATTGAATTTGTAAGAGAAAGATATGGAGACAATGTTAAAATAGGTGCTGGAAATGTTGTTGATGCAGAAGGATTTAGATATTTAGCAGAAGCTGGTGCTGATTTTATAAAAGTTGGTGTAGGTGGTGGATCTATCTGTATCACAAGAGAAACAAAGGGAATAGGTCGTGGACAAGCAAGCGCATTAATAGATGTTGTTGCAGAAAGAAATAAATATTTTGAAGAAACTGGCATATACATCCCTGTATGTTCTGACGGTGGTATTGTTCATGATCATCATATAACTATTGCTCTAGCACTAGGTGCTGACTTTGTTATGATGGGTAGATACTTCGCAAGATTTGATGAAAGTCCAACACGAGTATTGAAAATAGGTAATAACTATGTGAAAGAATATTGGGGTGAAGGCTCTAACCGTGCCAAAAACTGGCAGAGATACGATTTAGGTGGAGATAAAGATAAATTATCTTTTGAAGAAGGTGTTGATTCATATATTCCATATGCAGGACCTTTAAAAGATACTTTAGATGTAACAATATTGAAAATTAAATCAACTATGTGTAATTGTGGGGCAGTAACAATCCCTGAATTACATAAAAAAGCAAGATTAACTATGGTCTCAGATGTAAGTATATCAGAAGGAAAAGCACATGATGTAATTCTAAAAGAAATAGATAATACATACAAGAGTTAAAAATAAAAATCCCCAGTTTTGGGGATTTTTTTAAATTTCATCATGTGAGTCAATTTCTTTTCTGTTATTTTCAGTTTTTCCGATTTCTAATGTTTGTTGTAAAGAATTATTAAGGTCTTTAAAGAAAGTATCATATTTTGCTCTATCAGTGTGTGGATTTGGTATATCAGAAAATAATATATACTTAGGCAAAAGATTATCTCCAGTAGGGAATAGTTTTTCACGCTCTTCATATAATTCTCCTAAATATTTTGTATATGTTTTGAAAGCTAAACTATCTTTTGGCACTCTAGATATTAGCCTAAATGCCTCATATAAGTCATATGGAGTTATTGTTACACGTCCACTTTCAAAATCATTTCCATTTGTTTTAGCAACAGCAAATAAAGGAGATATATGCATCATATGAGATAAAAATTTTCTACACTCTTCTAACCTTCCGTCTGGACTCACATATTTTTCTGACTCTCCTGTTTTAGGAATGCTCTTTAACTTCCTAAAGCCCTTTGTAGGTAATTTAGTATGAGCAGAAAAACCTATATTTCCGTCTCGATATTGTTCCATAGTTTGAATTTGACACTCTATTGGTAAGTCTATGAAATTAATAGAATCTGAATCTTCTAAGAGGATAGAAAGGTCAAGTCCAATAAATTCTGATCTATATCCATTTTTTGTACTTTTAGATTTAGTTCTATCTGGATCAGAAGATACAGAAATACCGAAGATCCCTTAATAATTCACTATTTTCAAATGTTTTCATTAAATCTGAATGTATTTTATACAATATTACTTCATTTGGATAATTTTGAGTTAATTCTCTTAATAACATTCTTATATTGACATCAGTTATAGAAGAAATTTCATCTAAGCTCATTAGCTGATTAGGATCCTCAACAGTTTGCTTAAATTCTTCTAAATTATCTCTTATTTCCTGTATCTTTTTTTTATAATGAAGTCTTCTAGTTGAAGCTTCTTGTGGGAAACATTTATATAATTGTCTTAATATGTCTGTACATTTCTTTGAGTATTCCTCAAAAGTCATTTTTGGTGTTATTGACAACGAGTGATACATATCTGAAACAAAACTTCTAATTCTTTCTTTTTTCTCTATTAATCTTTGTAATTCTTTATCTCCGCCAGAGGAGAAAATAGTATGTTCCGCTTCTGGAATTATCTTAAATCCAAGATAATCAGTAACAGGCTTTCCTTGTTTATCTTCACGTGCAGCATAATCATCCATTTTTGTTTGCAAACTTTCATCCGATTTATATCTTCTATATATTTGCAAAGGGAAAGCGTCTGGTTCGTTTATTCTCTCATTTTCGAGAATAATTGCTGCCATAATATAATCTACAAGTTCTTGAACCTTAGAATCTTTATATGCTATTAAATTTTCATTTGGAGTTTCTCTAACAAGTTTAACAAATTCATGTAATTGCTCTAATTCTATTGCTTTTGCAGCTGTATTTGGATCAAAAGTTGTCTTTTGTTGTTGTGGTTCTGCTGATTGTTTTACTTCATATTTGTCTCTAAATTCTCTTGCACCTTTGTTCATATTGTATCATACTCCTTTTATATTATTCCCACTCAATTGTTGCAGGTGGTTTAGATGTTATATCATAAACTACTCTATTGATATTTTTTATTTCATTTACAATTCTACTAGATATTTTTTCTAAAATTTCATAAGGTATTTTTGCCCATGTTGCAGTCATAAAATCAGAAGTCTCAACAGCTCTTAAAGCTAAGGTATAGTCATAGGTTCTTCCGTCTCCCATAACTCCAACAGATTTTAAGTTAGTTAGTACTGCAAAATATTGATTTAACTTTCTATCTAATCCAGCTTTTGCAATTTCTTCTCTAAATATATAATCCGCCTCTTTAAGAAGTTCTAATTTTTCGTCTGTTATATCTCCAATAATTCTTATTGCAAGTCCTGGTCCAGGAAATGGTTGTCTATATACTAAATTTTCTGGAATTCCAAGTTCTAATCCAGTTTTTCTAACTTCATCTTTAAATAAATCTCTTAATGGTTCTATTATTTCCTCAAAATCCACATAATCTGGCAATCCTCCAACATTGTGGTGACTTTTGATTGTTTGTCCTTTTCCAGAAGAACCACTTTCTATAACATCAGGATAAATAGTACCTTGTACTAAAAACTCAACTTTTCCGATTTTTTTAGATTCTTCTTCAAATACTCTTATAAATTCTTCTCCAATTATTTTTCTCTTAGTTTCTGGATCAATTACATTTTTAAGTTTATTTAAAAATCTTTCTTTAGCATTTACTCTAATTAGATTTATGTCATATTGTTCTCTAAATACTTTTTCTACTTCGTCTCCTTCATTTTTCCTAAGAAGTCCATGATCAACAAATATACATGTTAGATTTTTTCCTATAGCTTTATTTAATAGTACTGCTGCAACTGAAGAATCAACACCACCAGATAGGGCACAGAGAGCTTTTTTGTTTCCTATTTTTTCTTTTAAGCTTTTTACTGATTCTTCTACAAATGAAGACATATTCCATTGTCTAGTACAACCACATATATCTAAGAAGTTACTTATTATTTTAGTACCATTTTTTGTATGATTAACTTCTGGATGAAATTGAATTCCATATATTTTTTTCTCATCATTTGCCATTGCAGCTATTGGGCAGTGTGGAGTATCTGCTATTTTTACAAATCCATTTGGTAATTTTTCTACAAAGTCTGTATGACTCATCAAACAGTCATTTTCATTTCCAAATTCTTTAAAAAGGGGGGAAGTGTTGTCTAATTTTACAGTAGTTGTTCCATATTCTCTTTTCTCTGCTTTTTTTACATTTCCTCCTAATGAATAGCTAATTAATTGCATACCATAGCAAATACCAAGAATTGGTATTCCAAGCTCAAAAATCCTTTTATCAACCATTGGTGCATTTTCTTCATATACACTTGAAGGTCCACCAGTAAATATAATTCCTTTTGGTGAGATTTCTTGTATTTTTTCAATACTTGTGTCAAATGGAACTATTTCAGAATAAACATTGCACTCTCTAACACGTCTTGCAATTAATTGATTATATTGCCCATAAAAATCTAGTATAAGTATTTCTTCATTATTTTTCATTTTTACCTCCTAAGAATTTGAATTAATAAATTTTATAGAAATAAACATACATATATTATATCACGAACTGTTATTTTATGTAAATAAGTATTTTAAATAACTTTAGTTTATTTACCACTTTTATATATTTTATCACTGACTATATGATATGTAAAGCATATAAAATACAAATTATTCGTTGCGAAATTTACATAATTTCATAAAATATATTGAGAACTTTTTGTAAGGAGGAATATTTTTTGAATCTAAAGAATAAAAAAATAGCGTTTGGATTGACTTGTTCTTTTTATACATTTAAAGCTACTATAGCAGAAATGAAAAAAATTGTATCTGAAGGTGGAAATGTTATTCCTATAATGTCTAAAAATGCGTATACTACAAATAACAAGTTTGGTAGTGCAAATGATTATATTAAGAAAATTGAACTTATTACTAATAGGAAAGTTATATGTGGGGTGGAGGAAGCAGAAGAAGTAGAGTCTGATATAATGATTATAGCTCCTTGTTCTCGGAAACACTATAGCAAAGTTTGCTTCTTCTATTTATGATACTTCTGTATTAGTTTCAATTAAAAATCATTTAAGAAGAAATAAACCAATTTTACTTGGGATTGCGACAAAGGATGGTCTTAGCAGTAATGCAGAAAATATAGGGAAATTATTAAATAGAAAAAATGTATTTTTTATTCCTTTTGTGCAAGATAATCCTTTAACTAAGCCAACTTCTTTAGCTTTTGTGCCAAGATATATAATCAAATCACTTGAATATGCCTTAGAATACGAGCAGATCCAGCCATTACTCTTGTGAATATATTGCTACAAACATTTTTTTGTGTTTTTTTCAAAAAAGTATTGACATTAAACTTTTGTTCGTATATAATAAATCTACAGAAACAAATAAGTGTTTGTATAAAAGGAGTGATGTATTATGATAATAAAAAATTGGAAAAAATTTTTAAGAGCTATATTATTAATAGTAGGAGTTATAATTTTTATAAATATTCTTTTGCCAGATAAAACATTATCACATCAAGAGGTATCTTATAAAACTGTTACTGTATCTAGTGGGGATACTCTATGGAATATTGCAAAAGAAGAACAAAAAGAGAATAGTTATTATGACGGAAAAAATTTGCAAGAAATTATATATGATATAAAATCTATCAATAACTTAGAAAGCTCAGATTTAAAAGTAAATCAAATTTTAGAAATTCCAACATATTAAAAAAAGAAAAAGGACTTCATTAACTTGCAGTTCTTCTTCTTTTTTAAATCTAATTTGCTTCATTTGCTAATGGGTTACTTTCTACAGCATCTCTTACTTGATTATTTGCAACATGAGTATATATTTCTGTTGTAGCTATGCTTTCATGTCCTAAAAGTTCTTGTAATGCCCTTATATCAACATTTCCATACTGATACATGAGTGTTGCAGCAGTATGTCTTAATTTATGTACAGAGTATTTTGTTGTATCTAATCCTGCTTTTGCAAGTTCTTTTTTTACTACATACTGTACTGTTCTACGATTTATTCTTTCAAGTCTTTCGCTTAGAAATAGGGCATCTTCATCGCCTTCTTTTATTTTTTCTTTTGGTCTAACTTGTAAGTATTCTTTTATTGCTTTCATGCAGGCTTTATTTAGATATATTGTACGTTCTTTATTTCCTTTTCCTATAACTGACATTTTACAATCATCAAATTTTATATCTTTTATATTTATTCCTATTAGTTCTGCTAGACGTATTCCACTATTTAGAAATAGGGTTATAATTGCATAATTTCTTTTACTATTTCTATTGTCATCAGAAGCAATATGTAGTAAATTTTGACTTTCTTCTAGTGTTAGATATTTAGGTTGTCTTTTTTCAAGTTTTGGATTTTTAAGATTTTGTGCTGGATTTATATCAATTAGTTTTTGTTCTGTCATATATTCAAAAAATATTCTTATCGTAGAAAGCTTTCTTGCTATTGTTGTTGGCTTACAGCTAAAAGTTTCTCTTAAATAAAATAAATATGATTGTATATCATCTAATGTAATCTTTTTTAAAAATTGCACATCTAGTGTATGTATATCTACTTCCTTAATATTATCATTTGAAGAGTATCCTAAATGATTAGACATAAATTTGAAGAAATTTGAAAGATCGTAATTATATTCTTTTACTGAACTTTTTGCTTTATTTAATATTACTGTTGAATATTGTAAAAATGAATTTAGAAAATCTGGATTTTCTTTTTGATTAATCATCCTTTATTTCTCCTTAACTTTTAGTTTTGTTTTATTATATTTTATAATAAATTTACGAATATAGCTATATTTTATTTGAAATTTTTAAATTATTTAATTGTTAAAATAAAGTTCTTTTGATATAATACTAACTATAAAGATAGAGGTGATGGCAGTATTATGAAAGAATTGACAGAGGAAGAAAAAAAGAACTTTTTAGAATGGTCTGAAGGGAATAAATATTTATATGAATTACTTTGCTCATGTTGGGAAAATGGTATAACAACATTTGCATCATGTGGTGGACATGAAAATGGAGATTCTTGGCCATATTTAGGAATAATTATAAATAATTATTCTTTACCATTTATTAAAAGTATGCTAGGTCAAATACAAGATATGGAAAATATTAATTTACACTCTGGTGTAAGAGGACGTAATCCAATATTTCCTGATGAAGAATTAAGAGCAGTATCATTTCAGGCATATAATCACAACTGTTGCGAACTTTTTTATAAAATGAGAAAAGGAATTGAAACAAAAGAGAGTCAAAGGATTCTTTCAGCCAAAGCAAGTAGATTTTTTAATAATATTATTAAATTAAATGCTACCAGTAGAGAAGAATTAGAAGTAGCTGTCAATGATGATATGCTATGTGGTACTGGATTTACATTTTGTACAAAGACACAAGATTTTATTGATTTTGAAAACAGCAAAAAAATGGTAAGAAATAACAAACTAATAAGATTTTTAAGAAAAATGTTACCTTTTAAAAAATTAGATCCTACAAGATATGAAAACTTACAACAAAAATATGGCTTTTTACAAAGGGAATACTCTGAAGAACAAACCACAAAAATGGCACAATATAAAGTTGATAATCCAAATAGTGAAATAGAAAAAACTGCTAATCAACAAATAGAAAATGTAGGAGTTGAAAGAAGGGGCGAAGAATATAATGGAAGGGATAAAGAATAATAACTATAATTTCAAACTATATATATAAACAAGCTAACTATAATAAACAATTATTAGATGGATTAAACTATAATTATCACATTTCTTTCATA
>CAYVWC010000032.1:0-11965 GCA_964455415.1 uncultured Clostridium sp. | reverse complement strand
AGAAGTAGGTATCACGGGTGCCTGCTACGTACTGCCTCCAACATTCACTGTCGGCAGAGAGATAATCGGCTCCTTTCAGCAATTTTTTGTACTTCTGGTTTTCCTCGCCCTCAAACATAACGCTCTGCAGCTTCTGAGCGAGGAACGGAGGAACACGATTGAGGAGTTCGTCTTCAAGCTTCTGAAGCTCATAGAGTTCAGTTGCTTTTCTGAAGTTCGGAATCCTATTTTTAATAGGAGACGGAATATCAGAGGTCCAAGTTTCTGCTACATCATGGAAAACTCCAAGCCAGAACATCTTAGTTGCCAAATCTTCATTGTCAGGATCTTGCTCCAACGACATGAAGTAAGCAAACACGGCAGTGTCGAACAGATGTCCAAGAACAGAGCATTCGATGCTATAGGAGTGAGATGCCCAACGGGTACGATTCCGCAGAGTAGAGATAATCTGTAGTGCCTGAAAGACACCAGAGTGACAATCGCTAATTTCGCGTACACCCGGAATATGAGAGAAGGCTTCTATATTTTTGCTAATTTGCTGAGTTTTGGTTATATGAAACTGAGGAGTGACCGCAGTTCCAATTTCAAGAAGCTCAATCATAGTGGCAACTTTGGTAGCTGCCTGGAAAATTTCCATTTCAAAGGTACCTACCCCTTCACTGATATAGTCTGCGAAAGACTGATCAGTTTTCTCAGCGATGATTTCTTTTGTGGTCTTGTCAAACAAGTCGCGAGGGATGTTGCCAAGTGCACATAACTCATCGATGGTGTGCTCAGGGGTGTCGAAGTAAACATAGGCTTTTTGAAACGCTCGATAGATTGCGATTTTTGGAAACCTGTCCCAACGAACTGCTTTGCCAGAATTTTCTGCATACGAAGCAAGAATATATGATGTGATACAGTTTAGAGCTTGCTTTGCAAGTTCATTGTACTTGCTCTGTGCGGAGAAGCTAGTCCAGCGACACAGGTTGTTAAGGTGCCGGAAGACCTCGGTTATGGCCTTCAGTTGCCTGTGACTTATTTTCATAGTGTTTCCTCCTTTAAATTATTTGTCTCCTGCAAACATATACTGTCACGCAAGGAAACGTTTGTTGATACTTATATTTTAATTATATCACTATTTTATGTATATTTCAAGGTACTTAAAGGGCTGTAAAATGTATAGACAAAAGTTTTTAACAAAAACTAAATATTAAATAATTAATTATACTAGTTATTTTTATTAGTTTATGGTAAAATAATTCTATGAAATTAAGAATTATATATGGAAAATCAGGAACAGGGAAAAGTACATATCTTTTTAATTATGTAAAAGATATAATATCAAACCCACAAAAAATATATATTATAACGCCAGAACAGTTTTCTTATACTGCTGAAAAAAAACTTTTAGAAAGTACAAAAGGAGCTGTTATTAATGCTGAAGTTTTGACGTTTAGTAGAATGGCACATAGAGTAATTAGTGAAACTGGAAACACTTTAAAAAACATAGAAGCTTTTGGAAGGACAATGCTAATATATGACATACTAGATGACAATAAGAATAACCTAAAATATTTAGGAAAAAATATGCAAAATGTAGAAGTTATAGATAAAACAATAACAGAATTTAAAAAACATAATATTACAAAAGAAAAACTAACAGAAACTATAAATAACTTAGAAGATGAATATTTAAAAATAAAGCTTCAAGATATAGAAAATATCTATAGTAAGTATGAAGAAAAAATAAGACAGAATTTTTTAGATGAAAATGATATATTATCAATTCTTGCAGAAAAAATAAAAGAAACATCGATATTTAATGATGCAGTTTTTCTAATTGATGAATTTGCAGGATTTACGCCACAAGAATATAGGATAATTGAAGAACTTATGAAAGTAAGTAAGGAAGTTAATATAACAATAACAGCAAATCAACCAATAGATAAAAACTTCAATGAAGAGACAGACATATTTTATAGTAACAAATTAGTAATAAACAAATTAATAGAAATAGCAAAAAATAATAATATCATAATTGAAGAACCAATATTTTTAAACAATATTTACAGATTTAAAAATGAAGAACTTAAATTTCTAGAAGAAAACTTATATGAAAATTTTTATAACAGATATGAAAAAGAAAATAGAAATATAAAGTTATTTTTGGCAGCAAATCCATATTCAGAAATAGAGTATATAGCTAATCAAATTATAGAAGAAGTAAGAGAAAATGGGTATAAATATAAAGAAATAGGAGTTATAACAAAAAATATTGATATATATTCTTCACTCATAAAAGTAATTTTTTCTAAATATGATATACCAGTATATATTGATGAGAAAAAGGATTTAAGTCAAAATATACTAATAAAATATATTATAAGCATATTAGATGTATTTTCTAAAAATTGGTCATATGACAGCGTTATAGCTTATGCAAAAACATTATTTTGTGATATAGAAGAAAAAGATTTATATATTTTAGAGAATTATTGTAAAAAATGGGGAATAAAATACAGTAAGTGGTATAAAGGAGATTGGGATTTTGGAGAAGAGGACAAAGAAAAACTAAAAAATATTAATAACACCAGAAAGAAAATTGTAGAGCCACTTTTAGAGTTCAAAAATAAGTGTATTAAAGACCAATCAGCTAAAAATATAACAAAAGCAATATACGAATTTTTGATAAGTCAAAATATAGACAAAAAGCTTGAAATGAAGGCAAGAGAAATAGAAAAAGAAAGCTTAGGAATTGTAGAAGAATATACAGCAAGTTTTAATACAGTAATAAAGATATTAGATGAAATTGTGAAAGTTTTTGAAGATGAAAAAATAACATTTGACAAATATTCATCATTTTTAAAAATAGCATTTACTGAAAATGGATTAGGACAAATACCATTAGGATTTGACCAAGTAACAGTAGGAGATGTCGATAGATCAAGAAGTCATAAGGTAAAAATAATTTTCATAATAGGTATAAATGACGGTAGTTTTCCAAGTGTAAATAGTAATGAAGGTTTTTTAAACGATACTGATAGAGAAAATTTAAAAAAGATTAATATAGAGCTTGCTAAAACAACATTAGAAGCTTTATATAACGATAATTTTAATATATATAAAGCATTTACAACAAGCGAAGAAAAGCTTTATCTATCATATATATCATCTGATAGTGAAGGTGGAACACAGAAACCTTCTACAATACTACTTAAAATAAAAAAGATTTTCCCAAACCTAAAGGAAACTAGCGACATAATACTAAGACCACAAATGATAACAAATAAGAAGGCAACATTTGATGAACTACTTTTGAATATTAGAAATTTTAAAGACGGAAAACAGATTGATGATATATGGTTCGAGGTTTTTAAGTTTTTTCAAAATGATGAAGACTGGAAAGATAAATTAGATAATGCAATAAAAGCATTAAACTTTACAAACAGACCAGAAAAATTAAACAGAGAAAATATTCAAAAGTTATATGGAAACGTATTAAGAACAAGTATATCAAAACTCGAAACATATAGAGCATGTCCATTTTCATTTTATCTAAAATACGGACTACGAGTAGAAGAAAAAGATACATTTAAGATAGAAAGTTTAGACACAGGTAGTTTTATGCATGATGTAATAGATAGCTTTTTTGAAAAAATTCAAGAATTAAATATTTCAGTAAGAAATATAGATGAGGAAACAACAAGTAAAATTATTGATGAAATTATAGAAGAAAAACTAAAATTACCTAAAAATTATATATTCATAAGTTCAGCTAAATTTAGAAATCAAACAATAAAGTTAAAGAGATTAATTTTAAGAGCAATGAAATATATAATAAGAACAATAGTAGAAAGTGATTTTGAAATACTAGGCAATGAAATAGAGTTTGGAGAAGGAAAACAATACTCTCCAATAAAAATTAAATTAGAAAATCGGAAAAATAGTAGAAATTACACGGAAAAATTGATAGAATAGATATAGCAAAAGGAGAAAATGGAAACTACCTAAGAATTATAGACTATAAATCATCTATTAAAGACATAAACTTAAATGATGTGAGCTATGGACTACAATTACAACTATTAACATATCTTGATGCAGTTTGCAAAAAAGAAGACCTAGAACCAGCAGGAGTTTTGTACTTTAGCCTAATAGAACCAATAATAAAATCAGATAAAAGAAAAACAGAAGAAGAAATAGAAGAGGAGATAAAGAAAAGATTTAAAATGAAAGGCTTAATCCTTGCAGATATTAAAGTTGTGAAAATGATGGATAAGTCATTAGAAACTGGATATTCAAATATGATACCAGTATATGTAGGAAAAGATGATAAAATAAGTGAAAAGACATCTTCTATAGCTACAAGAGAACAATTTGAAATATTACAAAAATATATTGTAAAAACAATTAAAAATATATCAAAAGAAATATTAAGCGGAGATATAGATATTAAACCATATTATAAAAACAAGAAAACACCATGTGAATATTGTAAATATAAAACAATATGCCAATTTGATAAAAACAAATTAGGAAACGACTATAGTTATATTCCTATACTAAATAAAGAAGAAATATGGGATAATATGAAAAAACAAATTTTAGAAAAATAATATAGAGGAAATAAATCAAGAAAGGAGGTAAGCATATGGGAATGATAGGGTTTTATGCAGGTTCATTTGATCCTTTTACAAATGGTCATTTATCCATAGTAAAAAAGACTACGAAATGTTTTGACAAAGTAATAATTGGTATTGGGCAAAATTCTGAAAAAAAGCAAAGATTTGATAAAAACAAGATGAAAGAAGCAATAGAAGAAACATTAATAGAAGAAAAAATAAACAATGCTGAGGTTATAATATATGATACTTTAACATCAAGAGCAGCTAAAGAATATGGAGCAGAAATACTAATAAGGGGATTAAGAAACGGAACAGATTATCAATATGAAGAAACAATTGCAGAAATAAATGATGAATATTCTGGACTTGATACTTGTTATTTTAGAGCAGGTAATTTAGGATATCTTTCTTCCAGTATGGTAATGGAAATATATAGTGCAGGAGAAGATATAAGTAAGTTTGTTCCAAAGGCAGTAACAAAAGTGTTAAAGGATCATAAGAAAGGGTAATGATGAGAGAGTATAAAATTATAGGAATTACAGGAATTTCTGGAGCAGGGAAAAGCACTGTTTCTGAAAAAATTTGTGAAATGAGCAATGGTAAATATATAAATGCAGATAAAATTGCAAAAGAACTTAGTAGGAAGCGGAGAAGAATACTATTATGAAATAGTAAAAACATTTGGAGAAGAAATCTTAACAAGTCTGCATGAAATAGATAGGAAAAAACTTGCACAAATAGTTTTTTCTAGCAAAAAAGAAAAAGAAAAACTAGATAAAATAACATATAAATATGTAGTTCCCAAAATAGCAGAAGAAGCAAAAAAAATTGAAAAGTTTAGTTTATCAGTAATAGATGTTCCGTTATTATTTGAATCTAAACTTAATGAAATTTGTGATATGACAATAGGAGTAATTGCAAATAAAAATGTATGTGTTGAAAGAATAACTAAAAGAGACAATATAGATAGAAAAGAAGCAATTGCTAGAATAAATAGTCAAAATCAAGAAGACTTTTTTAAGGAAAAATGTAATTATTGCATATTCAATATAAATGATAAAAGAACAGAATATCAAATTAAAGAAATATTTAATCGGAAATAATCTATCAAATGAAAATGTAATACATATATATGAAGAAGATTTTGAATATTTGCAATTTAGAAAATTAATAAAATATTCTGATAAAATAAGACACGCATATACAATAAAGCCATTAGACTTTGGGAATAATGCAAGTATGAAAATAAAAAAAGAAGAAGTACTAACAAATTATGAAAAAATATGTAGTAGTTTAGAAATAGATAAAAATAATATATATAGACCAAATCAAACACATACAAATTGTGTAAAAAAAGTAGAAGAAGAAAAACCAGGAATTTATACAAAAGAATTTCAAGATGTGGACGGATTAATAACAGATAGAAAAGAAAAAACCTTATCATTATCATTTGCAGATTGTACGGCACTATATCTGTATGACCCAATAAAAAATATAATTGGCAATATACACTCAGGCTGGCAAGGAACATATAAAGAAATTATAAGAGAAGCAATAAAAATTATGAAAATAGAATATAATAGTGATCCAAACAATATCATCTGCTGTATAGGTCCATATATACAGAAATGCTGTTTTGAAGTAGATGAAGATGTAAAAAATATGTTTTTTGAAAAGTTTAATCACATGAAAGAAATCAACAATATTATAAAAAAATCAGAAAATAAATCACGATACTATATAGATACTGGATTAATAAATAAGACAATTTTAGAACAAGAAGGAATAAAATCAGAAAACATAATAGATAGCAATATTTGTACAAAATGCAATAGCAATAAACTTCACTCATATAGAGTAGAAAAAGAAAAATCAGGAAGAAATAATAGTATTATATGTTTAATATAGTGTGAAAGGGAAAATAAAATGGATAAACAATCAAAAATTATGTTATATAATCAGTTAACAAAAATAGAATTACTTTCAAAAACGAGAAATCATAAAGTAATGGAATGGGAAAAGTTTGAAAAACTATCTTCAAAAGATATTTTAGACTATATTATAAGCTATAGAGATACTGCATTAGAAAAGTTTAAAAAAGATAAACAAAGTAAAAAGGAAGATATAAAAGAGTTTTATATAGAACTTCCAGATATGGATTTACAAGGAGAAGACTTAAGCGATACTTATTTGCATATGTTTAGAGCAGGATACTCAAAAGAAAGAAACAATGGAAAAAAAGTATTTGTGACAACGAATATTAATTTTAAAGATACAGGTTGTATAATAAATCTTGCAACGATTCATCCAATAATAATATCAGTAGACGGAATAACTATAAAAGAAATAAGTGCAGATATAAGAAAGTGCGATTTTAGAGGATGCACTGTATTTGGGAAATTTCAAAATAGTCAAGCAAAACTCATTTATACAGAAGAAAATCTACCAAAAGAATATATAGAAAGATTAGAAAAATATAAGGTAGACTATGATGCAGAATTAACAACAGATTATGCTTATTTAGATATGTTAGAAGGCAAAATAATAAAAGGGATGAACGGATTAGAAAAAGTAACTCAGATAGTAGACTATGATTTAACAAGTATGAAAAAGAATATCTGGAAATATAGAGATGTAATAAAAGAAAATAATATAAATATAGCATACACAGGAGCATTTATTTATGAATATGGATTTCAATCAATAGGAAAAGAAAATTATTATATAGATTTAGAATTAAGAGCAAAAGAAGCATATAAAAATGGCGATATAGATTATGTGAATAGAGTATTTCAAGACTTAGACAAAGAAACAAGAAGAAAACTAATCACATTGGCATTTAGAGACAGAAAAATGAAATTTGTAAAAAAACATTACAAGGAATTATCAGCACTTCAAAAAAGGTATTTAAGTATACAAAAGAAAGTTATGCTTGCAGCAAAAGAAAAAGAAGCATTAAAAGAAAAACTAAGACAAGAATATAAAGAAGGAAAGACTATGGAACTAGGGATAGACTTGATGAATACAGATATTGAAATAAGAAGTGATATCATAAGATATATATATAATCTTGACGATTTAAAATTTGTAGAGAAATACTTAGATGAAATAGACATAAAGCTCAAAAACGAAATCCTAATAACAGAGTATAAAAAAGGAAATGAGGAATTTGTATATAGAAACTTCAAAAAACTAGACAATGGAAACTTAAAAGAAACTATAATAGAAAAAGAGTGGAATAATAAAAATATGGATTTTCTAAACGAAAATTATGATAGCATAGAAAACGAAGCATTGAGAGAAAAAATATTAGAAATTGCATTTAATGAAGAAAATCTAAAGATTATAAAAGACCATTTTGAAGAACTTCCAAAAAATATACAAATGGAAGCCGTAATTAAATTCAAAGATTTAGAAATACCTAAGGAGAAAATGATAGAACTTTTAAAAAACAAGTAAAATTTATTAGAAAGGAAAAAATAATGAAAGCAAAAACCTTAAAAGAAGGGGATATAATAGGTGTTGTTGCGACATCAGAACCAATAGTAGATGAATGCATGGAGGATATAAATAAGGCAGTACAAAAAATAGAAAAACTTGGGATAAAGGTAAAATTTGCAAAACATGCATTTAATAATCCATTGGGATATGGAGAAACTGCAAAAAATAAAGCAGAAGATATAAATGAAATGTTTAGAGACAAAGATGTAAAAGCTATATTTTGTGCTATGGGAGGATTTAATTGTAATGCAGTATTTGACTATTTAGATTTTGATTTAATAAAGAATAATCCTAAAATAATATGTGGATATAGTGATCCAACTTCAATTATAAATATTATTTATTCAAAAACGGGACTTGTTACATTTCATGGACCAAACTTTAAATCATTATCAGATGAAGAAACAGAATATGGATTTAAAGAAGTTGTAAAAAGATTTATAAATAAAGAATTAAGTTTTGGAGAAAATGACAAATATAAAGTAATAAATGAAGGAGAAGCAGAAGGAGTATTAGTACGGAGGAAATTTAAGTCTATTTTCAAATTTAATTACAGGAAAATATACAGTTAATATAGAAGATAAAATTTTATTTATAGAAGATTTAGGAGTTGAAAGTCCACCAGGCATGATAAGTAATTACTTATACAAAATGAAACAAAATGGGGTATTCGATAAAATTAAAGGATTATGGATTGGAAATTACGAAAATGAAAGCGGAATAACACTTGAGAAAATAGTAACAGATGTATTAGAAAATCCAAAATTTCCAATAATTAAGTCAGACAACTTCGGACATGGAGAATTAAAAACTGTAATACCAATCGGAGTAAAAGCAAGAATAAATACAAAAGAAAAAGAAGTAATAAAATTACTTGAAAATTGTGTTGAAGATTAGTTGCAGAAAGGAAATAATTTAAAGTGTACGAAACATGGGAAGAATTAGAAAAATCAATAGAAAACTGCCAAAAATGTAAGCTATGCAAGACAAGAAAAAACATTGTATTTGGAGTAGGAAATAAAACTGCGGATATAATGCTTATTGGAGAAGGGCCAGGAGCAGACGAAGACGAGCAAGGAGAACCTTTTGTAGGAAAAGCTGGAAAGCTAATGGATAAAGCACTTATTCGGACTTGGAATAAAAAGGGAAGAACTATATATTGCAAATATAGTTAAATGTAGACCACCACAAAATAGAAATCCAGAGTCAGATGAAGCAATGGCATGTTTAGGATACTTACGAAATCAAGTAATATTAGTAAAACCCAAAATAATCGTACTTTTAGGAAGTGTTGCATTAAAAAATATTCTAGGAGAAGAATATGGTATAACAAAATCAAGAGGAATATGGATTGAAAAAAATGGCATACTATACATGCCAACATGGCATCCAGCAGCATTATTAAGAGATGAAAGTAAAAAAATTGACTTTTGGAATGATCTAAAATTAGTAAGAAAAAGAGCTAAAAATGAACTAGAACAAACGGTCAAAACGCTTGACTAGACATATCTTTAAGTATAAAATTAGTAAAGTGAATTGATAAAAGGATGATAAAAAATGGAAAAAGATGAAGCGTTACAATTAGCAAGCTATTGTTTATCTTGTAAAACAAAGCCATGTAGGAAGCGGTTGCCCACTTACTAATGATATAACTGAATTTATACAATACATAAAAACTCAAGAATATAAAAAAGCATATGAATGTTTACTTGAAACCACAATTTTACAACCAGTATGTGGAAGAATTTGTCCACATAAAAAGCAATGTCAAGGATCTTGTATAAGAGGGATAAAAGGAGAACCAATTAGCATAGGAAAACTTGAAAGCTTTATAGGAGATATGGCAATAAAAGAAGATTGGGGTATTAAACCAATTGAAGGAAAAAGGGACAAAAAAGTAGCAGTAATAGGTGGAGGACCAGCTGGAATAACTGCAGCTGCATATTTAGCAAGACGTGGATATGATGTGAGCATATATGAAAAACATAATATACTTGGAGGACTATTAGTACACGGAATACCAGAATTTAGATTGCCAAAGCACATAACAGAAGAAACAATACAAAAAATATTAGACTTAGGTGTAAAAGTTTTCTTAAATCAAGAAATTGGAGTTAATTTAGAGCTAGAAAAATTGGAAAAAGAATATGATGCTATACTTCTTGCATTTGGTGCAAATATTTCTTCAAAAATGAATATAGAAGGGGAAGAATTAAATCGGTGTTTATGGCGGAAATGAACTATTAGAATATAAAAAATTCCCAGACTTTACAGGAAAAAATGTTGCTGTAATAGGAGGAGGAAATACAGCAATGGATGCAGCAAGAACAATAAATAAGAAAAATGCAAAAACAGTAATTGTAATATATAGAAGAGCTAGAGAACAAATGCCAGCAGAAGATGATGAAGTAGATTCGGCAATGAAAGAAGGAGTTAAATTCCTATTCCAAAACAATATAGTTAAAGTAATAGGAAAAGAAAAAGTAGAAAAACTTGAATGCATAAAAACAGAACTTGTAAAAGTAGAAGGAGATAGGGAAAAGCCTGTAAACATAGAAGGAAGCAATTACACCATAGATATGGACTATGTTATAATGGCACTTGGTTCTAAACCAGAAAAAAATATAATAGATAAGTTAAATATCAAAACAACAGAAAAAGGCTATATAGAAGTAGATGAAAATCAAAAAACATCAAGAGAAAAAATCTTTGCATGTGGAGACTTAATAGGCGTAAAATCGACTGTTGCTTGGGCTGCAAGGTCAGGTAGAGAAGTAGCAAGTAAGATAGATGAATATTTAAGATAAAAAGTCAGAGGAAAATATCTCCCCTGACTTTTACTTTAAAATAAATTAATTTTTTAATAAATCGTTCATAGTATAAAAGCCATTTGGCTTATTTATCATAAATATAGCAGCTTTCATTGCTCCTTCTGCAAAAACAGTCCTAGAATATGATGTATGTTTTATTTCAAACGTTTCATAAGGGCTAAAAAATTGAACAACATGTTCTCCTACGATATTTCCTCCACGTATTGAAGTAAACCCTATTTCGTCATCTTCTCTTTTCCTTGATAAATCATGCCTATCATAAACATATTTCATTTTATTACCTAAACTTTCATTTATACTATTTGCTAAAAGAAGAGCTGTACCACTCGGTGCATCTACTTTATTCCTATGATGAGTTTCAGTTATTTCTATATCAGAACCAGAAAGTAAAGGTGCAAGTTCAGCAACTACTTTGCACATAAGGTTTATATCAAAAGACATATTAGAAGATCTAAATACTGGAAGATCTTTTGAATAGTCTTTAATCATTTGTTCTTGCTCTTTGTTAAAACCAGTTGTCGCAATAACAATAGGAATATGTTTTTCCTTAGCATATTCTAGTACTTTTAAAGTTAAATGAACATGGGAAAAATCTATAATTACATCTATTTTTTCCTTTATTTCTGAAAAATCTGAATAGATAGGAAATGCCCCCTCTAAATTAGTATTCCTATCAATACCGCAAACAGCTTTTAATTCTTTTGAAGACTCAAGCATGGAAATAACTTCTTTGCCCATTCTTCCACAAGCACCACTTACTAAAACATTATACATATATCTTACCTCCAAGTTCTCAAATTTAAAAAAATTATATCATAGAAAAATATAAATTGAAATAGAAAACATTGTATTTTAAAAAACTAGAAGTTAATTTAATTAACTCCTAGTTTTTTATTGTATAGGAAAAATCGAAGATTTTTGCTATACAACAAGGTTAAGTTTCCTTGGGCTGTGCATATTTGCGAAGCAAAATGCACATGTGTGCGTCGAAAGCTCTGCTTTCGCTAACGCACACTTTTCTTATAT
>CAYVWC010000031.1:0-12163 GCA_964455415.1 uncultured Clostridium sp. | reverse complement strand
GTATTATATAATCATTATAAAAATTAAAAGTATATTTGACATTAAAGACAAAAAAGAAATGTCAAATATATTTTTTTTCAAAGAAAAATAAGCCTAAAAAATGCCTGAAATATTGCAAAAAAATCAAATATATTGTATAATGAAATCTGATATACATAATATTACAGAACTATTAAATTTCTATTACAATTCTGTAAATACTATTGACTTATAAAATATATCTAATAAAATATAAGATGAAATAAAGAGGCGAGAGCTTTGAGAATAATAAGTGGGATAGCTAGAGGAACTAAACTAGAAACTTTAGAAGGATTAGATACAAGACCTACTCTTGATAGAGTAAAAGAGGCCTTGTTTAGTATTATTCAAAATAGTATATATGATGCTAATATATTAGACTTATTTTCAGGTTCAGGAGCATTAGCGATAGAAAGCATAAGTAGAGGTGCTAAAAAGGCAGTAAGTTGTGATAGTTCAAAGAAAGCTATAGAAATCATAAAACAAAATGTTAAAAAAACACATTTTGAAGATAAAATTAAAATTATTCATAAAGATTATAAAAAATGCTTAGAAGAATTAAAAGGTGAAAAATTTGATATAATCTTTTTAGACCCACCATATAGGACAGATTTTGGGATAGAAGCAGTAAAAATCATAATAGAAAAAGAACTGCTTTCAGATGAAGGAATAATAATTTTTGAAACAGATAAAAAAGAAGAAGAGTATATAGAAGAATTTACAAAATACGCATTTGTTAAAGGCTTAAGAAAATATGGAAGAGTAACACTTGTATTCTTGGGTCGAAAGGAGTAAACATATTTATGGAAATATTTACATTATTAGAGACTTTGGAAGAAATTATAGAAAATAGCAAAAAAGTACCTTTTACTAATAAAGGTATTGTTGACAAGGAAGAAATATTAGACATAATAAAAGAAGTAAGAATAAAACTTCCAGAGGAACTAAAACAAGCTAAATGGGTAAAAGAAGAAAGAACAAGAATATTAATAGAAGCACAAAAAGAAGCAGATGATATTGTCAAAGAAGCAGAAAACAGAATAATTGCAATGATAGATGAACACGAAATAACAAGAAAAGCATATGCACAAAAGGCAGAAATAATAGAAACTGCAAATGAAATGGCAAGAGAAATTTCAAATGGAACAAAAGAACATGCAGATGTATTACTTTCAAAAATAGAAGGTGTTTTGGAAGAAACACTTAAAACAATACAAAACAATAGAAAAGAACTATCATAAAAATACATACATGACATGTAGTATTAAAAAAATAATAAATATAAGTGTTATTTTAGATTGTCAAAAGAAAAATCTTTTGGCAATCTTTTTGTCTTAAATCGCACATTTCCCTTGTAATTTAAAGTATTTTAATATATAATATTTGCTATATCAAAGTAACTTTAATTAGTTATATTTAGAAACGGAGAGAAATATATGTCAAATTCAAAAGTAGAACCAAAAACATTACCAGGATTTATGGAATTATTACCAAATGACCAAATACGATTTAATGAAATAAAAGAAAAGATACAAAAATCATATGAGAAGTTTGGATTTTTGCCATTAGATACACCAGTAATTGAAAGTGCAGAAGTATTACTTGCAAAGGCAGGAGGAGAAACTGAAAAACAAATATATAGATTTAATAAAGGAGATAGTGACTTAGCACTAAGATTTGATTTGACTGTACCTCTTGCAAAATATGTAGCAGAATATTATGGAGAATTAAGTTTCCCATTTAAAAGATACCAAATAGGTAAAGTATATAGAGGGGAAAAGGCACAAGCAGGAAGATATCGTGAGTTTTACCAATGTGATGTTGATATAATTGGAGACGGAGAGCTCTGTATAATGCATGATGCAGAAATTCCAAGTGTAATATACACAACTTTTAAAAATCTAGGGTTTGAAGATTTTACTATTTGCATAAACAATAGAAAAATATTAAATGGAATGTTTGAATATTTGAACTTAAATGAAAAATCAGTAGATATATTAAGAATAATAGACAAAATAGAAAAAATCGGAAAAGAAAATGTAATAAAAGAACTAACAGAGATAGGATTAGTAGAAAATCAAATAGATACTATAATTAAATTTTTAGAGATTAAAGGAACATCAGACGAGAAAATTGAAGCTTTAAAAAATCTAGGTATAGATACTGACAATTTCAAAATTGGCGTAGATGAACTAGAAACAGTTGTAAAACAAATAAGAGTGTGTAAAGTTCCAGAAAAAAATTTTGCAGTAGACTTAAGTATAGCAAGAGGTTTAGACTATTATACAGGAACAGTATATGAGACGTTTTTAAATGATTATAAAAAACTTGGAAGCGTATGCTCAGGCGGTAGATATGAAAACTTGGCAGAGTATTATACAGATAGAAAGCTTCCAGGGGTTGGAATATCTATAGGACTTTCAAGATTTTTCTATCAAATAGATAAAGAAAATATTTTAGAAAATGAAAATAAATCAATATCAAAAGTATTAGTAGTTTCAATGGACGAAAAAGAACTAGAATATGCCTTAAATGTTGCAACAGAATTAAGAAATAATGATATTAATACAGAAGTATTTTTAGAAGATAAAAAACTAAAAGCAAAATTCAAATATGCAGATAAGTTACATATACCATATGTTGCCGTAATAGGAGAAGAAGAAATAAAAGCAAATAAGGTAACACTTAAAGATATGAAATCAGGAGAACAAAGTACATTAACTTTAGAAGAAGTGATTAAGAAAATTCATTAATAGAAAGGAAGAATAAAATTGAAAGAGGAAATTGCAAAAATAGAAAGTGAGGCTACAAAAGATTTAGAATTAGTAGATAGTATGCAAGCTTTAAACAATATAAAGATAAAATACTTGGGAAAGAAAAGTGAACTTTCAAACTTATTAAAGGAAATGGGAAAATTACCAAAAGAAGAAAGACCTATTGTTGGAGGACTTATTAATAATATTAGAAATAAAATTGAAGCAATAATAACAGAAAAAGAAAAATTTTTTGCTAAAAAAGATTTAGAAGAAAAATTAGAAAAAGAAAGAATAGATATTACACTTCCAAGCACTAAAATAAATAGAGGTTCAAAACACCCAGTAAATAGAGTAATTGAAGAAATAGAAGATTTATTTGTTTCAATGGGATATACAGTTGAAAGTGGACCAGAACTTGAGACAGATAAATTTTGTTTTGAACTTTTAAATTTACCACAAGGGCATCCAGCAAGAGACATGCAAGACAGTTTTTATATTACTGACGAATATTTGCTAAGAACACAAACTTCTGCAGTTCAAGCAAGAACAATGCTTGCAAATGAAGAAAAATCGCCAATAAGGATGATATGCCCAGGTAAAACATATAGAAGAGAAGATGATGCAACACACTCTCATCAATTTACTCAAGCAGAAGGCTTAGTAATAGACAAAAATATTTCTTTGGCAGATTTAAAGGGGACTCTTGAAATATTTGCTAAAAAAATAATAGGAGAAAATACAAAAATAAGATTTAGACCTAGTTATTTCCCATTTACAGAACCTTCTTACGAGGTTGATATTTCATGTTTTAAATGTGGGGGTAAAGGATGTAACATTTGTAAACAAACAGGCTGGATAGAGGTACTAGGTTCTGGCATGGTACACCCAAATGTACTTAAAATGTGTGGATATGACCCAGAAAAGTATTCTGGATTTGCTTTTGGACTTGGATTAGAAAGAATTGCTATGTTTAAATACGGAATACCAGATATGAGATACCTTTACGCGAACGATGTTAGATTTTTATCTCAATTCGAAAGATAATCATCATTTGGCGTTGTTGTTCTGCAAAAGAAAATCCTCAGCGTACAGCAAGTACGCTTCCGGTATTTCTTTCTTGAACGCCTAGCCAAATAATAATTCTCTTTCGAATTGTATTCGGCAGATAGATTTTTGTGAAAATCAATTATATACAAATTACTTGCTTTTGACAAAAATTATGTGATACAAAAAATGAATAAGGTTCAACCGTTTTTTAATTATATATTTAATTTTCGAAATACCGCGCAGTGAGCCTACCAGCGCTAGCGGAATCTGTTTGTGAGTGGAGGGACATTTTGTCCTGACAGCAAGGTATGATGAAAATTCAATATATAATTAAAAAAGGTAGGTTGAACTTGTAGAAAGGATATGTGAAAAATGAAACTAAGTATTAATTTTGTAAAAGACTATGTAGATATAGATGTAGATTTGAAAACTCTTGCAGAAGATATGACATCAGTTCGGAAATGAATATGATGAAGCAAAAAAATTAGTAGATGCAAAGAATTTAGTAATAGGAGAAGTAGTAGATTGTAAAATACATCCAGACTCTGACCACTTACATGTTTGTAAAGTAGATATTGGAAAAGAAATATTAAATATTGTGTGTGGTGCTCCAAATGTAGCAAAAGGAGAAAAAGTCATTGTAGCGCTTGCAGGAGCAGAGCTTCCTGGAGGGGTAAAAATTAAAAGAGGAATTATAAGAGGAGAAGAATCAAATGGCATGATATGTTCTTTATCTGAAATTGGAATTGAAAGTAAATTCCAGACAGAAGAAGACAAAAAAGGAATACATGTGCTTGGAAGTGATGCAAAACCAGGAGAAGATCCAATTAAATATATGGGACTTGATGATGAAGTAATTGATTTTGACTTAACAGCAAATCGTGGAGATTTGTTAAGTGTGCTTGGTATGGCATACGAAATAGGTGCAATATATGATAAAAAAGTTAAAAATATAGATTTATCACACAAAGAGGATAAAGAAGATATAAATAAAACATTTAGTTTAGATATTAATACAGACAACTGTAAAATATTTTTAGCAAAAAGAGCTTTAAATGTTGAGATAAAGGAAAGTCCAGATTTCATAAAAAATAGACTTCTTGCATCAGGTATAAGACCAATTAACAATGTTGTAGATATAAGTAACTATGTAATGCTAGAAACTGGGCAACCATTGCATTTTTACGATGCGGATAGATTACATGGAAAAATAGAAGTTAGAATGGCAGAGGATAACGAGAATTTGACAACATTAGACGGAATAGAGAGAAAGTTAACTCATGATGATATTGTAATATCTGACGGAAAAAGAGCAATTGGCCTTGCAGGTGTTATGGGAGGACTAGACACTGAAATAGAGGATAATACAAAAAATGTCATAATAGAATCTGCAATTTTTGACGGTGTAAAGATAAGGTTAACTTCTAAAAAGATTGTAAGAAGTGAAGCAAGTAATCGCTTTGAAAAGGGATTAGATTCAAATAGAACATATATGGCAGTAGAGAGAGCTTGTACTCTTCTTGAAAAATATGCAAATGCAACTATATCAAAAGGAACATGTGTATATGACAAAACAGAAAAAGAAGACAAAAAAATAGAAATAACACTTGAAAAAATAAACAATTTACTTGGAACAAATATAGCATTAGATGAGGTTGTAGATATATTTAGAAGATTAGGATTTAAAACAGATGTAAAGGGAGACACTATCACAGTATTAGTTCCTAGAAGAAGAATTGATATTGATATACAAGAAGATTTAATAGAAGAAGTTGGACGTATTTATGGTGTAAACCATATTGAAGGAAAGTTACCAATTGTTCCAACAATACCAGGAAACTATGATAGAAAATTAAGAAACTTAAGAAATAAAATGATAGCATTAGGTTTAAATGAGACTTTATCATATATTTTAGTAAATGATAAAGAAGCTTTGAAATTTACTAAAGAAGAATTTGAACCAGTAAAATTATTAGACCCAATGAGTGAAGACAGAAACACTTTAAGATACAGTATGATACCTTCACTATTTAAAATATATGAATATAATTTTGCACATGGAAATAAAGATGTTTCAATATTTGAAATAGGCAAAGGATTTTATAAACATGGAAAAGAATACGGAGAAGACTTAAAACTTTGTATATTAATGTCAGGAGAATTTTATACTGGAATAAATAATAAAAAACAAGTAGATTTTTATATATTAAAAGGTATAGTAGAAGAAATGCTTTGCAGTCTTGGATATGAAAATAGATATAGTTTTGTAAAACCAAAAGATTTACCAGAGGAATTTCACCCAGGACAAACGGCAGATATTATAGTAAATGGTAAGAAATATGGAATAATGGGGCTATTACACCCAGAAGTATCAGAAACTAAAGTTTTTGTTTGCGAAATTAATTTAAGTAAATTATCAGAGCTAAAAACAGGAAAAATGAAATATAAGGAAATATCAAAATTTCCAAATATCAAAAAAGATTTAAGTTTAATTGTGGATAAAGGAATAGAAGCTTTAGACATAGCAAAACTTATTAAAAAGACTGGTGGAAGTAATTTAACAGAGGTTGAAATATTTGACGTATATGAAGGAAAAGGAATAGAAACAGGAAAGAAAAGTCTAGCTTTTTCTTTAGTATTTGGTTCATATGATAAGACACTTACAGATGATGAAATAAACCCAGTAATTGAAAAAATCATTACTATGCTTGAAAAAGAATATAAAGCAGAACTTAGAAAATAGAGCTTTTACTACAAAAGACAGACGAAATTTAAAGGAGGACTTTATGGCAAAATCAAAATCTGTATTTGTTTGCAATGAGTGTGGATATGAGTCAGCAAAATGGATGCGGAAAATGTCCTGCTTGCAATGAGTGGAATACTTTTTTTGAACAGAAATTAGATGAAAAGTCAGTAAAAAACAAAAAAGAAGGAAAAGACATAGCATCTATTTCACTAAAAAATGTTGAATATAAAGAAATATCAAGACTATCAACAGGATTTGGAGAACTAGATAGAGTTCTTGGTGGTGGACTGGTAAACGGATCACTTATCTTAATTGGAGGAGAGCCAGGAATTGGGAAATCAACACTTATACTCCAGATATGTGATAATATAAAGACTTCAAAAAATATTCTTTATGTTTCAGGAGAAGAGTCAGCGGAACAAATAAAGTTAAGAGCAGATAGACTAAAAATAGAAAAAAACAACATAATGTTTTTAGGTGAAACAGATATAGATTTAATTGAAAGCGAAATAGAAAAAAAAGACCCAGAACTTGTAATAATAGATTCAATACAAACAATTTATTCTGATAAAGTAGATGCAATACCTGGAAGTACAAGTCAACTTAGAGAAATAACTTCGAGAATTATGAGGATGTGTAAAGAAAGAAAAGTAACGACAATAATTATAGGACATGTAACAAAAGAACGGAAATATTGCAGGTCCAAGAGTATTAGAACATATGGTAGATGTTGTTTTATACCTTGAAGGAGAAAGATATTTGTCATATAGAATTTTAAGAGGAGTAAAAAACAGGTTTGGCTCTACTAATGAGATTGGTATGTTTGAAATGGAAAATGAAGGTATGAGGGAAATATTAAATCCTTCAGAAGTATTAATTTCAGAAGGAGATGAAAATCCAGCAGGTTCAGTGATAGTTTCAACTATGGAAGGAACAAGACCATTACTTGTAGAGCTTCAAGCTTTAACAACAACAACTTTATTTGGATTTCCAAGACGCACAGCAAATGGCATAGATTTTAACAGACTTACACTTCTTATGGCAGTTATAGAAAAAAGAGCAGGAGTTAATTTATCAAATCAAGATGCGTACCTTAATGTTGTTGGTGGAATAAGAATAAATGAACCAGGAATAGATTTAGGGATAATACTTAGTGTTTGTTCAAGTTTCAAAAACAAATCTATCCCAAATGATATAGTAGTGATTGGAGAAGTTGGCTTAACACGGAGAAGTTAGAAGAGTAAACATGATTGAAAAACAACTTAAAGAAGCTGAAAAATTAGGATTTAAAAAATGTATTATTCCAGAAAATAATAAAAAACTATTGAAAGAAAAATTCAAATTAGATATAATAGGAGTGAAAAATATCAAAGATGCAATGAAAGGAGTACGGACTACTATGAGAGAGAAGAAACAGGACATCATAGCTAATATGATAAAAATAGTAGCGCCAGGTACTGAAATAAGAGCAGGACTAGACAATATATTAAAAGCAAAAACAGGTGGTTTGATTGTAATCGGAGATTCAAAAGAAGTATTAGATGTAGTAGACCGGGCGGATTTAAAATTGATGAGGATTATACGGCAGCTAGATTATATGAGCTTGCAAAAATGGATGGAGCAATAATTTTAAGTAGTGACTTAAAAAAAATACTATATGCTAATGCACAGCTTATACCTTCTCCAAGTATAGAAACAAGAGAAACAGGAACGAGACATAGGACAGCAGAAAGAACAGCAAAGCAAACAGGAGAAATAGTAATAAGTATATCGCAAAGAAGAAATGTTATAACAATATTTAAAGGAAAGATAAGATACCTTTTAGAAGATACTTCTAAGGTTTTAACAAAAGCAAATCAAGCTCTTCAAACGCTTCAAAGATATAAAAACGTATTTGATGAAAAGTTAATAACTTTAAATGAATATGAATTTAATGATATAGTTTCTTTGGAAAATGTAATAACTGCAATACAAAGAGCTGAAATGGTTATGAAAGTTGCAGAGATAGTACAAAAACAGATATATGAACTTGGAGAAGAACGGAAATCTTATTGAAATGCAACTTGAGGAAATAATTGGCAACTTGGAAAAAGAGGAATTATTAATAATTAAGGACTATATGGTACAAGATAAAAATAGAACAGAGGAAAATGTGCTTGAGGAGATAATTTCTCTGCCACAAGAGGAATTGTTATCTTCTGATATAGTAGCAAAAGTATTAGGATATAGCAATTTTGACAACTATGATGAAGTAGGAGTATATACTAAAGGGTATAGAATATTAAACAAAATTCCTAGGATGCCCAATAATATTGTAGAAAATTTAATAAAAGCGTTCAAATCTTTTCAACATATATTAATTGCAGATATACCAGAACTTGACAATGTAGAAGGAATAGGAGAGATAAGAGCAAGAACAATAAAACAATCTTTGCAAAGAATGCAAGAACAATTTGTATTTGATAGAATGCTTATATAAAAACAAAAGAGGTGATAAGAGTGTTGAAAAACGAAAAAGGGATAACACTAATAGTGTTAGTAATTACAGTTTTATTAATGTTAATTTTAGCAGGAACAACAATTAATTATGGCATAAATTCATTAAGTACTGTTCAACTCCAAAATTTTAGTTATGAACTTCAACAAATTCAAGGAAAAGTAGATAGTATTTATGAAAAAATAAAACTTGGAGATGAAAGTTACATAATATTAGGTGATGAAATCACAGCATCAACAGAGGCTATGAATACACTAAAACTTATTAAAGGTATAGACTATTCAAATATGTTAGACTCTCAAAAAGATAAATATTATTATCAGGGACAATTTACTTATTATAGATATTTAAGTGAAAGTGATTTGGAAAATCTACTTGATATAACAAGTAGTCCTGGAGACGTAATTATTAACTTTTCAACAAGAGAAGTAATTAGTGTGCAAGGATTCGCATATAAGGGAAGAACATATTACACTTTAAATGAAGTTAATTAAAGGAAGGAAGAAGGATAAATGAACAAAAAAATAATCGCAATGATAATTGCAATAATATTAGTAGTTATTCTCATAGGAACAGTTAGTTATGGTTGCATTATGAAGATAACTCAAAAAACTGAAAATCCAGTAGCAACAATCACAATTGAAGGATATGAAGAACCAATAATTGTAGAGTTATACCCAGAGTACGCATTAAATACTGTTAAAAACTTTATAGCACTTGCAAATAATGGTTTTTATGATGGACTTACAATACACAGAATAGAAGAATATGTAATTCAAGGTGGAGATCCAAATGGAGACGGAACAGGAGGACCAACATTAAGTTCAATTGATAGTAGCATTACAGAAGGTTCTGATGAAGATACAGAATATGCAATAGTTGGAGAATTTAAAGCAAATGGATATACAGATAATACACTTGCTCATGAAAAAGGTGTAATATCTATGGCAAGAACAGATTATACTTCATTATCTTCACAACTTTTAGAAGAGGGATATAATTCAGCAGGAAGCCAATTCTTTATCTGTACAGAATATTGTCCAAGTTTTAATGGATATTATGCAGCATTTGGAAAAGTTACAAGTGGCTGGGATACACTAGATGCTATTTCTAATGTGGAACTTGCAACAGAAGTGGATGAAGAAACAGGAGAGGAAACTACTACAACTTCGCCAGCAGAAACTATAACAATAAGTAGCATAACAGTAGATACAAAAGGAGTAGATTATGGAATGCCAGAAACATTAGATGTATTTGATTATTACACTTGGTATATAAATCAATTATATGGTCTTTATTAATAAAATATTATTTGCCTTTAGATAAAGGAGTAAAACGTATGATAGAAAAAATCAATGTAAAAATGATAGCAATAATTTTGGTAATAATTGTTTTGTGTATAGGAGTATTTATCACTGTAAAGACAATTATGAATAATGTTAGTAAAAACTATGAATTAGAAATAATTGCAGAAGAAGATTATAAATATTTTGTGGTATTAACGGAACGGAAAATATGGTGTAATAGATGATAATGGAAATCTAGTAGTTAATAATAATTATTCAAACATAATTATACCAAACCCCACAAAAGCAGTTTTTATAGTAACAGATGAGGAAGGGCAAACTAGTGTTGTAAATGACGCCGGAGAAGAGATTTTTACAGAATATAACAATGTCCAAGCTATAGAGATAAATGGCACATTTACAGAATTACCTTATGAAAAAAGTGTACTAAAATATGAGGAAGACGGAAAATATGGATTAATTGATTTTGACGGAAATGTTATAACTAAAGCAATATATGATGAACTTTCTTCTGTAAAATACAAAGAAGGAGAAATCCTTGCCAAAAAAGATGATAAATATGGAGTAATCAATAATAAAGGCAGAGAATTAATTAGTTTTGAATATGAAGATATAGAAGGAGACAAATACTATAGTGATAACGGTTACTCAAAGTCAGGATATATTGTAAAAGTTACAACAGAAGACGGATATAGATATGGATACATAAGTTATGACTGGGATGTAATATTAGAACCAGAATATACAAGTATATCTAGGATTTGGAATGTGGACAGTGATGATATCTATTTAATAGTATCAAAAAATGGACAATATGGTGTTGTGAAAAATAAAGATGTAGTAATAGATTTTGCATATCAATCTATTTCATATAATAGTGAAACAACCTTTTTCAAAGTTGAGAGAAGTGGACAATACGGAGTATTAAATTCGGAAGGTGATACAGTTCTAAATACTGAATATAAATCAATAACTTTTAATGGTGAATATATTTATGCCCAAACATATACAGAAAGCTTATATTTCAATACTGCTGGGGAAAAAGTAGAAACTGATTATATTTCAATACATGAAGTAGAGTCAATAGGATATTATGTGACAATTAATGATAATAGTTTATATGGCATAATAGATTCTAACGGAAATGAAATAGTAGCAAATGAGTATTTATACATAGAGTATGCTTTTGATGATTATTTTATTGCATATAAAAGTGGACAGGGATTAGGTGTAATAGATAAACAAGGAAATGTATGTGTTGAGTTTGAATATGATGTTTTAAGCAAAATAGGAGATAATAAACTACTAAAAGGGGTAGATATGGAAAATAATGTAACAGATATTTTCTCAAGCAACATGGAAAAATTAGTATCTCTTGAAAATGCAACTATTGAAATAAATAGTACATACATAGAAGTATATAACAGTAGTTCTGTATACTATATAACAAGTGAAGGAGAAATAAAAACAGCAAAAGAGATTTTTACAGATAACAAGTTATTTTCTGTATATAAAGACGGAAAATGGGGATTTGAGGACATAGAAGGAAATGAAATTGTTGCATGTACATATGATTATGTAACAGAGTTTAATAGATATGGTTTTGCAGGAGTAATGATAGACGGACTATGGGGTGTTATAGACGAAGAAGGTAATATAGTATGTGAATGTATATTTAGCTTTGAGTCTGATGATGAAAACGTAAAACCAGAATTTATAGGAAAGTATTATAAAACATATTCTGAAAACAATGAAATATATTATACAGATGAAATACAAGAAATGTAAAAAT
>CAYVWC010000030.1:0-12736 GCA_964455415.1 uncultured Clostridium sp. | reverse complement strand
TTCCAAGAAATCAAGTTTTAATTTCATAATATAATATAGTGTAGAAATAGATAATAATGTAGAGCATACTAAAATTTCTGTGATTTTAGTATGCTCTATTTAGTTTAAGTACAATGTTCAATAAAAAAGACTTGCAAAGTAGATAACTTTGATATACAATAATACCGAATTAAAAAATAATTTGCGGATACAATAATTAGTAGAAGCAAAAAAAAAAGAGGAGGAAAAATTATGTCAGAAAAAATTGGAATTAAAGGTTTGGGAAGAATTGGAAAATAAACGATCCATGCAGCCAAAGAGAAAAAGGAGTTAAATATAATATAAATAAATGACCCATTTGTTGCAGCAGATTATATGGCATATATGTTAAAATACGATACAATACATGGAAGATTTCTAGGAGAAGTAGAAGGAAAAGATAATAAATTAATAATAAATGGAAAAGAAATACAAGTATATAATGAAATGGATCCTAAAAATATTCCTTGGGGAGAAAATGGAGTTGAATATGTATTAGAATGTTCAGGAGCATTTACAACTTTAGAAAAAGCAGGAGCACATATAGAAGCAGGAGCTAAAAAAGTAATTATAAGTGCACCTTCAAAAGATGCTCCAATGTTCGTAATGGGAGTTAATAATGAAACTTATGACCCTTCAATGAACATTATATCAAACGCATCATGTACAACAAACTGTTTAGCACCACTTGCAAAAGTAATAAACGATAATTTTGGAATCAAAGACGGATTAATGACAACAGTTCACTCAATAACAGCAACACAAAAAACAGTAGACGGTTCTTCTAAAAAAGATTGGAGAGGAGGAAGAGCAGCATCATATAATATAATTCCGTCATCAACAGGAGCTGCAAAAGCAGTAGGAAAAGTAATCCCTTCATTAAATGGAAAACTAACAGGAATGTCATTTAGAGTTCCAACAATAGATGTATCAGTTGTAGACTTAACATGTAATTTAGCAAAACCAACAACATATGAAGAAATTTGTGCAGCAATCAAAAAAGCTACAGAAAATGAAATGAAAGGTATAATGGAATATGTTGATGAACCAGTTGTCTCTTCTGATTTCATACATGATGCTCATACATCAATATTTGATGCACAAGCCGGAATAGCTTTAACAGATACTTTTGTAAAATTAGTAGCTTGGTATGACAATGAATGGGGTTATTCTAATAAATTAGTTGATTTAGCTATTTATATTTCTAAGAAATAATATTAAAAAAATCAGGAATTGAATCCCATATAAAGGAGTCAATTTCTGATTTAATAATTTGAAAAATAAATTTTGTATTATGATTTATTTTTAGAATAGGAGATAATGATATGAGTAAAAAAACAATAAGAGATATTGATGTTTCAGGGAAAAAAGTATTAGTAAGATGTGACTTCAATGTTCCACAAGATGAAAACGGAAACATTACAGATAATAGAAGAATACGTGGAGCAATACCAACAATAAAATATCTAATAGATAATAATGCAAAAGTAATACTTTGTTCACATTTAGGAAGACCAAAGGGAGAAGTAAAAAAAGAATTCTCACTTGCTCCAGTACAAAAAGAATTATCTAAGGAACTTGGAATAGAGGTAAAACTTGCAGAAGACATTGTTGGAGAAAGTGCAAAAAAACTTACTCAAAACATGAAAGAAAAAGAAGTAGTATTACTTGAAAATGTTAGATTTGATAAAAGAGAAGAACAAAATGACAGGGAATTCTCAAAAGAACTTGCACAACTTGCAGAAGTATATGTAAATGATGCGTTTGGTACTGCACATAGAGCACACAGCTCAACAGCTGGAGTTGCAGAGTTTTTACCAGCAGTATCAGGATTTTTAATAGAAAAAGAAATAAAATTCTTAGGAGAAGCATTAGACAATCCAGAAAGACCATTTGTAGCTATACTAGGAGGAAAAAAAGTTTCAGATAAAATAAGTGTAATAAACAATCTGCTTGAAAAAGTTGATACACTTATAATAGGTGGTGGCATGGCATATACATTTTTCAAATCTGAAGGATTAAATATAGGAACATCAATATGTGAAGAAGATAAAATTGACCTAGCAAAGGAACTTATTGAAAAAGCTAAAGCAAAAAATGTTAAATTACTATTACCATTAGACATAGTTGTAGCAAAGGAATTTTCAAATGAATCAGAAAGCAAAGTAGTAAAAGCAGATGAAATAGAAGACGGTTGGCAAGGAATGGACATTGGACCTGAAACAATAAAAGAATTTGAAAATGTTTTAAAAAATGCAAAAACAATCATGTGGAATGGACCTTTAGGAGTATTTGAATTTGAAAAATTTGCTGTTCGGAACAAACGAGATTGCCAAAATGTTAGGAAACCTTAATGCAATAACAATTATCGGAGGAGGAGACTCTGCAGCAGCAATAGAAAAAGCAGGATGCGCTGATAAAATGACACATATATCAACAGGAGGAGGAGCATCACTAGAATTTTTAGAAGGAAAAAATCTACCAGGTATTGAGTGTTTGCTAGAAAAATAATTTAAGTATTAAATAGTCACTTTTTAGTAATATTTCTAATTTTTGAAATTTTGCGAAGTTAGCAAAAATGATAAAATTACAAATATTACTAAAAAAGTAGGCAGAAAATGATATAATCAATTGATGAAAGGAAAAGTTTATGAGAAAAAAAGTAATTGCAGGAAATTGGAAAATGAATATGCTTCCTAATGAAGCTATAGAATTTATACAAAACCTTACACCATTAGTTAAGGACACTAAAAATGAGGTAATAATATGTGCTCCATATACTGACTTGTTTTATACAATATTAAATGCACAAGATACAAATATAAAAATAGGCGCTCAAAATATGCACTTTGAAGAAAACGGAGCATATACAGGAGAAGTATCAGGAAAGATGTTAAAAGCAATTGGAGTAGAATATGTAATAATAGGTCACTCTGAGAGAAGAGAATATTTTGCAGAAACAGATTAAAATTTAAAAAAAAAAATAAAAGCAGCATTTGCAAATGAACTAAAACCAATAGTATGCGTAGGAGAAACTTTGGAAGAAAGAGAAAAAGGTATGGCTTTTGATATTATAACAAACCAAACAAGACTTGCATTAGAGCGGATTATCTAAAGAAGAAGTAAAAAATACAATAATTGCATATGAACCTATATGGGCTATCGGAACAGGAAAAACAGCAACATCTGATGATGCAAATGATTGCATAAAGAAAATAAGAGAAGAAATTTCAAAAATATATGGAAATGATACAGCAGAGTGTGTTATAATACTATATGGCGGTAGCGTAAAAAGTTCCAATGCAAAAGAATTATTTAGCAAATCAGACATAGACGGAGGACTTGTTGGTGGTTCAAGCTTGAAAGTGGAAGAATTTGCTAAAATAGTAAATTTTTAAAATTAGAAAGAAGGACGAAAAGTTAATGAAAAACAAACTAACAATGTTAATGATACTAGACGGGTTTGGAATAAACGAAAAAGAAAAAGGAAATGCAGTAAAACTTGCGAAAACCCCAAATATAGATAAACTGATGAAGACGTGTCCAACTACAAAAGTCTATACAAGTGGATTAAGTGTAGGACTTCCAGAAGGACAAATGGGAAACTCAGAAGTAGGTCATACAAATATAGGAGCACGGAAGAATAGTATATCAAGAATTAACAAGAATAACAAAATCAATAGAAGACGGAGATTTTTTTAGCATAAAAGAATTTTCTGATGCAATAGAAAATTGTAAAAAATATGGAACAAAGTTACATATAATGGGACTTTTATCAGATGGAGGAGTTCATAGTCATATAAGACATTTATACGGACTATTAGAAGCTGCAAAAAGAAAAGGCTTTGAAGATGTATATATACACTGCTTTATGGACGGAAGAGATACTCCACCAGCATCAGGAGAAATGTATATAACAAAATTAAAAGATAAAATGCAAAAAAAAGGAATAGGTAAAATTGCAACAATATCTGGAAGATATTATGCAATGGATAGAGATAAAAGGTGGGAAAGAATAAAACTTGCCTATGATGCTATGGTAAATGGAAAAGGACAAAAAGCAACAGATGCAGTAATGGCAGTGGAAAATTCATATCAACAAGAAGTGTTTGATGAATTTATCGAGCCTATCGTAATGTGTGGACCAAACAATGAACCTGTTGCCACAATTGATGAACATGATTCTGTAATATTCTTCAACTTTAGACCAGATAGAGCAAGACAAATAACAAGAAGCTTAGTAGATGAAGAATTTACTGGATTTGAAACAAAAAAACTTAATTTATTTTTTGTATGTTTTACTCAATATGACGAAACAATGCCAAATGTACAAGTTGCATTTAAACCAACAAGACTAAAAAATACATTTGGAGAATATATAAGTAAAAATGGATTAAAACAATTAAGAATTGCAGAAACTGAAAAATATGCTCATGTAACATTTTTCTTTAATGGTGGAGAAGAAAAAGTATTTGAAGGAGAAGATAGAATTTTAGTGCCTTCACCAAAAGTAGCAACATATGACTTAAAACCAGAAATGAGTGCATATGAAGTAACTAAAAAATTAATAAATGCAATAAAAGAAGATAAATATGATAGCATAATACTTAACTATGCAAATCCAGACATGGTTGGACATACAGGAAGTCTAGAAGCTGCAATTAAAGCAATAGAAACTATAGATGAATGTGTAGGAAAAGTAATTGAAGCTGTAGAAGGAAAAGAAGCAGTAATATTAATCACAGCCGATCATGGAAACGCAGAACAAATGATAGACTATAAAACAGGAGAACCTCATACGGCACATACAACAAACCCAGTTCCATTAATATTATATGGTATGGAAAACGTAACATTAAAATCTGGAAAACTTGCAGACCTAGCACCAACAATGCTAGATATAATGGGGCTTAATAAACCAGAAGAAATGACTGGAGAAAGCCTAATAGTCAGATAAGAATAATAAAAAGTGGGAGTTTTTATGATTTATCCAAAATCTCTAAAGGAGGCACATGAAAAGCTACAACAAAAAATATTTGTAATGCTACCTGAAAAATGGGATAGGCTTTATCTTTATGCCTCTGTTATGGATCATTTTAATGACCTACAAACAGGAGAAATGTTTTTCTTCTATTATCCCAAAAGTGTACTAAAGAAAAAACCAGTAAATGTTTATGAAGTGCCGACAAAATTTAACATTGATGAAAAACAATACTTTAGACTTGCAGATGAATTATATGCAAGCATAAAAAAATTAAGAAATGAGTGTATTTCAAACCATGAAAAACCATGGACTAATATGACAATCTCGATAGAAAAATTAACATATAAAGTAGAATATGGATATGAAAATTTAAACGTATCAGAATTTGATACCAATGCAAGGCATCTGATTTGGGGATACAAATATCTTAAAACACCATATGAAAGCTTTAACAAAAGAGAAAGAGAAATAATTGACAGATACGAAAGATCAAAAAAAGAACCAGTAAAAGTATTTGAACTTCCTTTATATACAAGGGAAGTTTCAAAACGGTTTAGACACAATAAAACAAATGGAAAAAAACTTAAACTTTGTAACAGAAGAAAAAATAAAAGAAATGGAATTTAAAAGTACATATGTTCCAAAAAGTCAAATATTAAATACAAAATAGTTATTTAAGAAAAATTTAAAAATTTTTCTTTTTAATAAAAACTAAAACAAAGAAAGGAAGTAGGACACATGAAAGATTACTTAGAAATTGTAGACGTAGAAGCATTAGAAGTGCTTGATTCAAGAGGAAATCCAACAGTACAAGTTACAGTAACTACTGTCGGAGATTTCAAAGGAGTAGCTATGGTGCCTTCAGGAGCATCAACAGGAAGCTTTGAAGCAGTAGAATTAAGAGACGGAGACAAAAACAGATACTTAGGAAAAGGAGTTCAAAAAGCAGTAGAAAATGTTAACACTATAATATTTGAAAATTTAGTAGGTATGAATGTTTATGATCAAGTAGGCATTGACAAAAAATTAGTAGAAATAGACGGAACAGAAAATAAAGGTAAATTAGGAGCTAACGCAACACTTGGAGTATCACTTGCTGTTGCTAAAGCTGCAGCAGCTTCACTTAATATGGAATTATATAACTATATGGGTGGAGTAAATGCAAAAACAATGCCAGTTCCAATGATGAATATCTTAAATGGAGGAAAACACGCAGACAATACAGTAAACATACAAGAATTCATGATAATGCCAGTAGGAGCAAAAAGCTTCACAGAATGCATGAGGATGAGTGTAGAAATATATCATACATTGAAAAAAGTATTAAAAGAAAAAGGACTATCAACAGGAGTTGGAGATGAAGGAGGATTTGCACCAAACCTTTCAAGTGATGAAGAAGCACTAAAATTGATAGTTGAAGCAATAGAAAAAGCAGGATACAAACCAGGAGAAGAAGTAGTACTTGCATTAGATGTAGCAAGTACAGAAATGTATGATGAAGCAAAGAAGATAGGAAAAGAAGGTTCATATTACTTCTGGAAAACAGACGAATTAAAAACCGTAGATGAAATGATAGATTATTTAGCATCTCTATCTGAAAAATATCCTATAATTTCAATCGAAGACGGTCTAGCAGAAGAAGACTGGGACGGTTGGAAAAAACTTACAGAAAGATTAGGTAAGAAAATTCAACTAGTTGGAGATGATTTATTTGTAACTAATATAACAAGATTACAAAGAGGATTAGACTTAGGTGTTGCAAATAGTATATTAATAAAATTAAATCAAATTGGAACACTTACAGAAACATTAGATGCAATTGAACTTGCAAAGAAAAATGGATATACAGCAGTTGTGTCACATAGAAGTGGAGAAACAGAAGACACAACACTTGCAGATGTAGCAGTTGCAACAAATGCAGGACAAATAAAAACAGGTGCACCTTGTAGAACAGATAGAGTTGCAAAATATAACAGACTATTAAATATTGAAAATGACCTAGAAGACCTTGCAATTTATCCAGGACTAAAAGGATTAAACAAATAAAATATAAATAAAATAAAGAGGAGAACAATAAATTAAGATGATAGCATTTTAATTTATAAAAAGTTCTCCTCTTTTTGTATTAACATAAGCATATAGACTTTTTAGAAAAAATATTATATAATTGCACCATAGAATAGGAGGTGCTGTAATGCCAGAATTTGTACATTTACATGTCCACAGTGAATTTAGCTTACTTGACGGAGCAAATAGAATAAAAGATTTACCTGTTAGAGCAAAAGAATTAGGGATGAAAGCGATTGCTATTACTGATCATGGGGTTATGTATGGAGTAATAGATTTTTATAAAGCATGTAAAAAAGAAGGCATAAAACCTATAATTGGTTGTGAAGTATATGTAGCACCTAGAAGCAGATTTGATAAAGACGGTCCAATGGATAAAGAATACAATCACTTAATATTACTTGCAAAAGATAATACAGGATATAAGAATTTAAGCAAGCTAGTATCAATCGGTTTTACAGAAGGATATTATTATAAACCAAGAATAGATTTAGAAGTATTAGAAAAATATCATGAAGGACTTATTGCTTTAAGTGCATGCTTAGCAGGAAGCATAAACAGAGCAATACTTGAAAACAATATAGATAAGGCAGAAGAAATAGCAAAATGGTTTCAAAGAGTATTTAAAGATGACTATTACTTAGAGTTACAAAATAATGGTCTAAAAGAACAGGTAATAGTAAATCAAAAATTAATTGAAATATCAAGAAAATTAAATATTCCACTAGTTGCTACAAATGATGCTCACTATCTAAAAAAACAAGATGCATATAACCATGAAATATTATTATGTATTCAAACAGGAAAGAAAATCACAGATGAAGATAGGATGAAATTTGAGACAGATGAGTTATACCTAAAAAGTCCTGAAGAAATGATAGACTATTTCTCAAACATACCAGAAGCAATAGAAAATACTGTAAAAATAGCAGATAAATGCAATGTAGAATTTGAGTTTGGACACACAATACTTCCAAATTATGAAGTACCAAAAGAATATAAAACACATTATGATTACTTAAGAAAACTTTGTGAAGACGGAATAAAAAAGAGATATGGAGACAACCCTTCACAAGAAATTTTAGATAGAATGGAATTTGAAATTTCAGTAATAAAAAATATGGGATATGTTGATTATTTCCTTATTGTATGGGATTTCATAAACTATGCAAAATCACAAGGAATACCAGTTGGACCAGGACGTGGGTCAGGTGCAGGCTCAATAGTTGCTTATGCAATTGAAATAACAGACATAGATCCAATAAAATATAATCTACTATTTGAAAGATTCTTAAATCCAGAAAGAATAAGTATGCCAGACTTTGATATAGACTTTTGCTATGAAAGAAGACAAGAAGTTATTGACTATGTATCAAGAAAATACGGTCATGACCATGTTTCCCAAATTATAACATTTGGTACAATGTCTGCAAGGATGGTAATTCGTGACGTAGGAAGGGTTTTAGATTACCCATATGCACAAACTGATAAACTAGCAAAAATGGTACCAAATGAATTACATATAACAATAAAAAAAGCAATGGAGCAAAATAGAGAACTTAGAGAATTATACGAAAGTGACGAGACAATAAGAAATATAATTAACATATCTATGGCATTAGAAGGAATGCCAAGACAGGCGTCAACTCATGCTTGTGGAATTGTTATTACAAAAGAACCAGTAGACACATATGTGCCATTGTACGTAAGAGACGGAACTATATCTACACAATATATAATGACAACATTAGAAGAATTAGGACTCCTAAAAATGGATTTCTTAGGATTAAGAACATTAACTGTAATTTCAGATGCAATAAAGATTGTAAAAGAGTCAAAAGGAATAGATGTAGAATTTGACAAGGAAATGAAAGATCCTAAAGTATATAATCTTTGGGCAGAAGGAAAAACTGTGGGAATATTCCAGTTTGAAAGCGCAGGGATGACAAGATTTATGAAAGAACTTAAACCAGACAGTTTAGAGGATATTATAGCAGGAGTTTCTTTATATCGACCAGGACCTATGGATCAAATACCAAGATACATAAAAAACAAACAAAATCCAGAACATGCTGTATATACACACCCTGCACTAAAACCAATACTAAATGTAACATACGGTTGTATGGTTTACCAAGAACAAGTAATGCAAATAGTAAGAGATTTAGCTGGATATTCTTTAGGAAGAGCAGACCTGGTTAGACGTGCAATGGGAAAAAAGAAATTAGAAGTAATGGCAAAAGAAAGAGAAACATTTATACATGGGGAAATAGATGAGAAAGGAAATGTACTAATTCCTGGATGTATAAGAAACGGAATAAGCGAAAAAGATGCAAATACAATATTTGACGAAATGTCAGAATTTGCTAAATACGCATTTAATAAATCACATGCAGCAGCTTATGCAGTGGTATCATATAGAACAGCATATATAAAAGCATATTATCCAGAAGCGTTACTTGCTGCAACATTAAACAGCTTCTTAGGAAACTTAGACAAAATACCAATGTATATTGATGAGTGTAGAAACCTAAATATAGAAATATTAAAACCAGATATAAATAAGAGTAATACAAGATTTACAGTAGATAATGGAAAAATAAGATTTGGACTTGGAAGTATAAAAAATGTAGGAATTGCAGTAGTAGAAAACATAGTAAAAGAAAGGGAAGAAAACGGAGCATACAAAAGCTTTACAGATTTTTGTGAGCGTGTACAAGAATATGGAGTAAATAAAAAATGTATAGAAAGCTTGATAAAAGCAGGAGTTTTTGATGAATTTGAAGAAACAAGAAGAACGCTATTAGAATCATTTGAAGGAATAATAGATATAATACAAGAAAGTGCAAAAAAAGCTTACACAGGGCAAGTTAGCATGTTTGACTTAGGAGGAGAAAATAGCGAAAATGAAAAGCATAAATACATATTTAATGAATTTCCAGAATATTCTGACAAAGAAATTCTAACAATGGAAAAGGAAATGTTAGGTATATACATATCAGGACATCCTCTTGAAAAATTAAAAGGAGAAATCTTACGTCAATCCAATATTGATACAGTAAAAATGAAAGAAGCGGCAGAAAATATGAATAATGGAGTGTCAGAGTCTTCATTAGAACTTCGAGACGGACAAACAGTAAAATATGCAGGAATTATAACAAGTATAAAGAAAAAATATACAAAAAATAATACTACTATGGCATTTGTAACAATTGAAGACCTATATGGACAAGCAGAAATAATAGTGTTTGAAAATACATACATGAAAGCAAATAGTTCTTTAATAGAAGAAAATATAGTAGTAGTTACAGGAAGACTTAGTTTAAGAGAAGATGAAGAACCAAAAATTGTTGCAATGAATATAGAAAATTTATCAGAAAAGAAAGAAAAGAAACTTGTACTAGATATTAGAGGCATAGATGAGGAAACAAAAGAAAGACTAAGAGGAGCTTTAAGATTTTTCATGGGGGACAGAAGCAATATAAAAGTAGAAATTATTGATGAAGAAGGAACAAAACCTTGTGGAACAATTTTCATGATAAGAGATACCGAAAAACAATTTGAAGAAATATTAGGAAAAGATAGAGTACATATTTAAAAAATACCAGATTCATATTTGAATCTGGTATTTACATAATCTCGATAGTCATTAGGATTTTTAGTAAAATCTATAACAAGACTACCTGTAGATTTATCAATTTGCTATACAATAAAAATGGATGAATTTTGCATTTTACAAAATCCATTCCACAAAAATATTAATCACTTGTTTTCAAGACAAACTAACAACCACAATGATTGCCAAATCCATTACCACAACAGCAGATTATTAATATAAATAGGATGATTATCCAGCAGCAATCACCACCGAAGCCACATCCACCACAACCTCTAGTCTCTGGCATTTTTCTCCCTCCTTTCAAAGCTTAAAGCTATGCTCTTCTTTGGAAAGTTTTTTAATTAAGTATAATTAATCACAGCAACATCTGTTACCGCATCCACAACAGAAAAGTAGTAGGAATAAAATAATGAACCATAAAACTTCACTATTATTGTTATTGCAACAACAATTACTCATCTTTAAACCTCCCTATCAAAACTTTAAGATTGCTATTGAATAGGAATTTCTATTCAATAAGGTTTTTAAATACCTTTTTCTTATGATATATACTATTCTAATTTAAAAAAATGGTTACATCTTTAGATAAAGTAAATTATAAAACATTGAAAAAAATACTATTTTATGGTAACATGTTTATATGAAAATGGAGGAATTAAAACAAATGGATATCCCTGTAGAGAAGAATAAAGAATATGTAGTAGATATAATAGATAATGGATTTCAAGGGGAAGGTATTGCTAAAATAAATGGATATACAATATTTATACCAAATGCGATAAAAGGAGAAAAGGTAAAAATACTAATCCTTAAAACAACATCTTCACATGCATTTGCAAAAATAATTGAAATTATAAAAAAATCAGAATATAGAGTTAAAGAAGATTGTACAAGTTATAAAAGATGTGGAGGATGTAATCTAAGACATATAGAATATTCAAAAACCTTAGAAATGAAAAGAGAAATTGTTCAAAATCTAGTAAATAAAACATTAAAACAAAAAGTGGAAATAGAAAAAACAGTGGAAATGGAAGAACCATTTTTTTATAGAAACAAAGCAATATATCCAGTAGGAATTGATAAATCTGGAAAAGCAATAATCGGAGTATATGCAAATAGAACACATGAAGTAATTGAATTTGAAAAATGTAAAATACAAACTAAAATTTCACAAGAAATAGCAAAATACATAGTAAATTTTATAAACAAGAATAAAATTAGTGTATATGATGAAAATATTGGAAAAGGACTTTTTAGACATGTATTAATAAAATATGGAATGCAAACAGATGAAGTAATGTGTGTACTTGTACTAAATGAAGAAAAATTACCCAAAGAAGAAATGCTAAAAGAAGAATTAATAAAAAAATTTCCTAATATAAAAACAATAGTGAAAAATATAAATAACAAAAAGACAAATGTAATATTGGGAAATAAAAATATAGTAATATATGGAAATGGATATATAAGTGATAAATTAGGTGGATATACCTTTAATATTTCGCCAAATTCTTTTTATCAAGTAAATCCAAAACAGACTGAAAAACTATATAATCTAGCCATTGAATATGCAAATTTGACTAAAAAAGACATTGTATTTGACTTGTATTGCGGAATCGGAACAATAGGAACATTTGCAGCAAAACATGTAAAAAAAGTCTATTCAATAGAAATAGTTGAAGAAGCCATAAAAGATGCCATAGAAAATGCAAAAACAAATAAAATAGAAAACATCGAATTTATAGTAGGAGATGTAGAAAAAATATTATATGAACTAATCTATGATAAGAATATTAAACCAAGTACTGTATTTGTAGATCCACCAAGAAAGGGATTAGATATTAACACAGTAGAAAACCTTATGAATATAAAACCTAAAAAAATCGTTTATATAAGTTGCAATCCTGCAACATTGATAAGAGATCTAAGTAAATTTGAAGAAGAATATAATATAAACAAAATAACACCTGTTGATCTATTCCCATATACGCGGACATGTGGAAGTAATTACGTTGCTAGAGTTAAAGAATTGCTAGTTGTTATGGAAA
>CAYVWC010000029.1:0-12779 GCA_964455415.1 uncultured Clostridium sp. | reverse complement strand
ATTATCTATTTCTACACTATATTATATTATGAAATTAAAACTTGATTTCTTGGAATAAGAAGTTTTTTACTCCTTGCCATGTTATTTCTTGATGTAAAAAAGCATTAACTTCATCTTCAACTTTTTGTTGATATGGTGTTAATTCCACTGAAATGTCCTGGAATAAAAATGTTTTAAATTTATTCCAAAATCCTACTTTTGTTGGTAATGGTGTTTGATTTTCTTCCATAGTTCGATTCCTCCTTTGTGAGTTTACTACATTTTTCTATTTAGTTATACTATACTTTTTTAAGTTTTGCAAGAGTTTCCGTTATTTTGTTTTGTTAAATTTATATTACAGTTTTGTTTCATTTTTGTTACAATTGTTCTTGGGCTAGATTTCCGTAGTAAATGCTCATTTTCCACTTTTTGTATTATTACTTCTACTATAGTATTCTCAATATTTTTTTCTTCTGTTTTTATTTCAACACATATATAATTTGATGTGTGTCCTTTATAAACATTTTGTTCCTTTTCTTCAACTAATACAGACACTTTTTTTCCAATATATGTTTCGTTGTATTCTTTCTGATTTTTATTTGAAAGTTCTATTATTTTTTTACTCCTCTTTTCTTTTATTTCTGGTGGAACTTGATTTGGCATATTCGCAGCTTTTGTGTTTTCTCTTTTTGAATATTTGAACACATGTATTTTATAAAATTTTATTTCTTTTAAAAATTCATATGTTTCATTAAATTCTTCATCTGTCTCGCCTGGAAATCCTACTATTACATCTGCTGTAAGTATAACATCTTGAAATTCTTTTCTTAATAATTCAACTGATTTTTTAAATTCCTCTGCCGTATATCTTCTATTCATCCTTTTTAGCACTTCTGTACTTCCACTTTGAAGTGATAAATGAAAATGATGACAAACTTTCTCTAATTTGCTTAGTCTCTCTGTAAAATCTTCAGTTATTAGTTTAGGTTCTAGTGAACCGAAGTCTTATTCTTTCTATTCCGTCTATTTTATTTATTTCCTCTAATAAATTAATTAATTCAATATTTTCTTTGAAATCTTTTCCATATGATGCGATATGTATTCCTGTAAGGACAACTTCTTTTATTCCAAGTTTTGCAATTTTATTTATTTCTTCTAGTATTTCTATTACTTTTCGGCTTTTTACTCTTCCTCTTGCATAAGGAATTATACAGTATGAACAAAATCTATCACAACCGTCTTGTATTTTTACTACTGCTCTTGTTTTTTCTGAAAAAGTTGTACTCCCAAATTCCACGTATTCTTTTGAGTCCATTATGTCTGTTACTATTTCTTCTCTTTCTTTTTTGTAATTATTCAGATATTTCAAAATATCTTTTTTTTCATTATTTCCAAGTAATATATCTATTTCATTTATTTCTTCTAGTATTTCTCTTGCAACCTGTACATAACATCCTATTACAATTAGTATACTATCTGGATTTTTTTGTTTTGCTCGCCTTAATGTTTGTCGTGATTTTCTATCTGATATATTTGTTACTGTACATGTATTTACTATATATATATCTGATTTTTCGTTAAAATCGACTAGTTTATATCCAGCTTCTACAAATTTCTGTACTATTGCATTTGATTCATATTGATTTGTTTTACAACCGTAGTGTATATATTGCTACTGTTTTTTCCAAAACTATTCCTCCTTAAGTATTTTCTATATTAAAGAATACGAAATATATTAAAACATAAGAGCTTAATACATTTCGTATTTTTTTATCTTCTTCTTTTATTGTCTAGTATATCTAAGTTCTCTAATGCTTTACCAGTTCCAAGGGCTACACATGATACAGTATCGTTGGCTATCATAACATTTATTCCGGTTTTTTCTTGCAAAAGTTTATCTAAACCGTCTACTAAGCTTCCTCCACCTGTCATATATATTCCCTTGTCACTAATATCTGCTGTAAGCTCTGGTGGTGTTCTTTCTAATACTGAGTGAACAGCATCTATGACCTGCATTGCTGGTTCTGTTAGAGCTTCCATCATTTCGCTAGAGTGGATTGTAATTGTTTTTGGAAGCCCTGTACTTAAGTCTCTTCCCCTTATATCCATTTCTACATCTTGTATTTTTGGATATACACATCCTATATTGATTTTTAAATCTTCTGCAGTTCTTTCTCCTATTATTACATTATGTTTTTTCTTTATATATTTTACTACTGCTTCATCAAACTTATCTCCAGCTACCTTTATTGAGGCACTTACAACTGAACCTCCTAATGATATTACTGCTACGTCTGTTGTTCCTCCTCCTATGTCAACTATCATATTACCACATGCTTTTGATATATCAATCCCTGCTCCAATTGCTGCTGCTATTGGTGCTTCTAGTAAATATACTGTTCTTGCACCAGCTTGAGCTGCAGCATCTATTACAGCTTTTTTCTCTACTTCTGTTACTTGAGAAGGTATGCATATCATTATTCGTGGAGAAAAAATGGTTCTTCCACAGATTTTATTTATAAAATATTTAAGCATTTTTTCTGTTACTGTATAGTCTGATATTACACCGTCTTTTAAAGGTCTTGTTGCAACAATGTTACCAGGTGTCCTACCTAGCATCCTTCTTGCTTCTTCTCCTACTGCAAGTACCTCTCCTGTTAAATTATCGACTGCTACTACTGAAGGCTCTCTTAATACTATCCCCTTCCCTTTTACAAAAGCTAATACTGTTGCAGTTCCTAAATCTATTCCTATATCCTGTCCAAAAGAAAACATCCATAAAACTCCTTTAAGAAAAAAATTGTAATAATTTTGCGTTTGTTACAAAACTATTACAATTATATTACAATCACATGATTTTTTCAATAGATTTTATATAACTTTAATATTTTATTTTACTTCATTTGTCATTTCTTCTTGATGTGTCATATTATATATTCCTATTCCAATTTCTTCTGCATTTAACATTAAGTATATTATTCCGTTTGTGAATATCCAAAATGCTATAACTATTATTAACCACATTGCAAAACTTTTTAATCTATCCATTTTATTTCTCCCAACTAATTTGAAGTTTATGTACATTTTGATTATATCATAAATTCCATAATATGTAAACTTATTTTTGCATATTTTCTACTGCTTCTAGTATTGCAATTTTTCCATATTCATAGGTTATTCCGCCTTGCAAAAATGCTACATATGGTTTTCTTATTGGTCCGTCACAAGAAATTTCAATAGATGAACCTTGAGTAAAACTTCCACTAGCCATTATTATTTTATCTGTATATCCAGGCATATCCCATGGTTCTGGGACAGAATTAGAATCTATCGCAGAACCTTTTTGTATCCCTTGACAAAATTTTATCAATTTGTTTGGATCATTAAATTCTATCGTTTGAACTATATCTGTACGTTTTTCATCGTATTTGGGAGATACTTTATATCCTAGTTTTTCTAACATTTTACTTGCAAAAACTGCTGTTTTTAAACTGCTTGCAACTACACTTGGCGCTAGATATAGTCCTTGTAAGAATCCTTTATTTGCCCCTAAAGTTGGTCCTACTTCTTTCCCTTGCCCTGGTGATGTTAATCTTTCTGCTGCAAGAGATACAAGTTCTTTTTTTCCTGCGATGTAAGCTCCATTATTTGCAATTCCTCCTCCTAAGTTTTTAATCAAAGAGCCTACAATAATGTCTGCTCCAACTTCTAATGGTGTTTTTCTTTCTACAAATTCACAATAGCAGTTATCTACAAATATTATAGCTTCTTTATCTATTTTTCTGATTTCTTTTGCAAGTTTTTCAATTTTTTCTATATTTATACTTTCTCTAGTTGAGTATCCTTTAGAACGTTGAATATGTATTAATTTAATTTTTTCATTTTTTAATATATTTACAATTCTATCTATATCAAAGTCATTTTCGATTAAGTCTATTTCTTTGTATTTTATTCCGAATGCTTGAAGGGAACTTTCATTTTCTTTTATTCCTATAACTTCATCTAGTGTATCATATGGTTTTCCTGATATAGCGAGCATTGTATCTCCTGGTCTTAATAGTGCAAAAAGTGCAACTGTAAGTGCGTGTGTACCTGATATGAATTGATTTCTTACTAGGCTATCCTCTGCTCCTAATACTTCTGCAAATACTTTTTCAATTATGTCTCTTCCGTATGTCATTGTACCCATATCCTGTGGTAGAATTAAAATGTATTTCTGACACATTGTTTTTATGAAATGCCTCTAATACCTTTATACTATTGTACATTGCATCTTCATCAATCTTTTTTATTACATCTTTTATTTCTTCTTCCACTTCTGTACTAATTTTGAACAATTCTGTTTTCATGTTTTGATATCCCTTCCTTAATATTCATTAAGTATAGCATTTTTATTGATTTTTGTAAAGTTTAGTGATAATATTATTTAAGTAATGTTTTTAGGAGGAAATATAATTAGTATGAAAAAATTGTTTGAAAACAAAACAACATATAGTCAAGATACTTATATTACTTTTTTAAAATTCCATAATAAAACATATAATTTTTCTTATATGCTTTATACTATTTTCTGGTGTGCATTGTTGTTTCTTTGTCTTTACCTTTCTTTTGGTTCTGGAAATAGAATTCAGGGTGTTGTTTTAACTATAATTCTTATTTGTTTTATCTTTTACAGATTGTTTCGTCCTAAAATGATTGTAGATAAAGAAATGAAAAGTGAAAAGGTGTCTACTAATAATACTAACACTTTTAGCTTTTATGATAAAAATTTCGAAGTTCAAAATAATAATGGTTCTTTTAAGTATAAATATTTTATGCTTCGCAGAGTTTTTGAAACTAATGATTTTTTCTATTTGTATGTAACAAAAGAAAATGCATTTTTAATCTCTAAAAATACATTTTCTTTGGGAACTCCAGAAGATTTCTCTAAGTTTATTAAAAATAAATGTAATATTAGATACAGTAAGAAGATGTAATATTTAGTTCTATTATGAAAGGATATTTAATTGTTCTAATACATTTTTATATTTTACATAGAATATATCTACATCTTGTGTATTTAATGAATTTTTTAATTCTTCAATTAAAATATATGCTTTATTAATGTTGTATTTTCTTTCATCTTCTACTAGGCTTGCATCATTAACTAGGCTTGTTAAAATACTTTCTGCTTTTGCTATTTCTGTGTTTATTTTGTCCCAATTCTTTGTTTCTACAAGTGAATATGCGTTTATTATATATGTTTTACTTTCTAATATCTTAGCTTTTATATCATTTTCTGAATTACTTTCCAAAAATTTAGGTAAATAACTATATAATTTTGCCAGATACATACAAGTTAAAACTTTGTCTTTATTTTTAACATTTATTATTGTCTCATTTAAGTCATCACTAAAATTCACAAGTTCTTCTGAATTTATATCTAAACTATATAAATCTAGAAGTATACTTGGCCATGTAGAACATAATATTTCAAGTTCTCCTTCTATTGTTTCCCAATCTATTTCTGATTCTTCTGTTATTATTGTTTCTTCTTCCATTTTGCTTAGTGTTTTTTCTTCATTATCAGTTCCAGTTTCTGTACTATCTTCTTGCTCATCACTTTGTTGTTGTTCTGAAGAATCGCTTGATGAGTTTGATGTTTCAACTTTTGTAAGTACAACTTTATAATTTTGTAAATCAATATTGTTTAAGTAATTTATTAAACTTAATAATTTTACATCTAAATAATTTATTTCTTCTTCGTTTCTACTTGTTTCATTAGAATTAACATTTGCATTAGATAATATTGAAAATGTAAAAATTATTCCACTAATTATCGCAAGTAAAATAATTATCTTTGAAAGATTACTTATAAATTTGTTTCCCATTTTTTCATTAAATCTAAAACTTAGATTTTCCTTTCCTAAATATATTTATTTGTATTCAATTTTTACTATATAATATTATTTCAAAAAAGTAATATCTTTATTCCTCACACATATTTTTTGTTAGTTTGCATAAAATATTATCATATATTACGCAAGGAGACTGTTTTTATATGAATACTATTGTAAATATTTATAGTAATAAAAATGGAGAGATTTCAAGATTTCTGTCTAAATTTTACAAAAAAAATATTTTTTTACAAAATGATTTAAAGTGGGAAAAATTTTTTGAAAATCCTATAGAGATTGCTGATATTATTGGAACTTTTGTCGATAATAAAGATTCTTATAAAATTAATATGTGGATTAGTTTAGATCAGTGGGCTTTTATAAATGTGACTGAAAATAATGCAGATAAATTAATAAGGTATCTTTATGAAAGATACCCATATTAATCTTCTTAATTATTTTCTTCTTCCTCGAAATTGTTCTCTTGTGCAATTTCTATTTCTTCTTCTTGTTCTTCTTGTTTAAAACCACAATTAGGGCAATAGTTTGCACTTATTTCTATTTCTGCATAACAATTTTTACATTGCCTTTTTTCGTTAAGTTTTAATATTTCATTTTTGCATTCCACTATCTTATCAGATATTTCTTGTATTTCTTTGCATCTATCTTTTAATCCTTCTTCATTGATTTCTTCATTTCTTATAAATGTCTCGTATACATTTTCTCCTATCTCTACATATATGTCCTTTATATTGCTTTTATATTCATTTATTTGCATTTTTATCTTTGTTTCTTTTGCTATTTTTGATGTTTTTTCAGCAGTAAATTTATAGGTTTTAGTTGCAGCATCTCCAATTTTTTCAAATATTTCCATAGATTTATACCTCCTATATTATTTTCTTCTTAATTTTAAAAAAATATACAACTTTTTTTAAAATTCTGATTTTTTGCCTCTTAACATAAGACTATCTACTGCATCCTTTGGAGATAAACCATTATACAATATATCATATACTGTATTTAAAATTGGCATTTCTATTTTATATCTTTTTCCAAGTTCATATGCAACTTCTATATTATCTATGCTTTCTATTACCATTCCGACTTCTTTTCTAGCTTCGTCTATTGTTTTTCCTTGTCCTATTAATTTACCAGCTTTTCTATTTCTACTATGCTCGCTTAAACAAGTTACAATTAGATCTCCAAGTCCTGTAAGTCCATAGAAAGTATCTTTTTCTCCACCAAGTGCTTCTCCAAGCTCAGATATTTCCTTTAGCCCTCTTGTAATTAATGCTGCAAAACTATTATCTCCTAAATTCAATCCTGCTGCAACTCCTGCACAAAAAGCTATTATATTTTTTAATGCTCCTCCAAGTTCTACTCCTTTTACATCTTTACAAGTATATATTCTTAATGATTTACTCATAAATTCTTCTTGTATCATATTATTTATATCATCATATTTTGATGCGATAACAAGAGCTGTTGGAACTTCTATTGATACTTCTTCTGCATGGCTTGGTCCTGAAAGCACTGCAATTCTCGAGTTTGGCAATTCTTCTGTCATTACATCATCTAGTGTTTTTAGTGTTTCTTTTTCAAACCCTTTAGAACAGATTACAACCGCTTGATTTGTAACATACTGTTTATATTTTTTTACTGTATCTCGCGTAAATTTTGAGGGTGTTACATGTAAAATTATGTCACTTCCATTTATTGCTTCTTCAAATGAAGTTGTGCAATATACATTTTCTGGTATCTCTGCTTTTGGTAAGAATTTGCATTTTCTTTCCTTGTTTATCATATCTTTTTCTTCTTCACTAAACGACCAAATCTTAATATTATGTCCTATTAGACCTAAATTTATTGCAAGAGCTGATCCCCAACTTCCACTTCCTATTATACATATATTCTTCATCTTACAAATTTCCTTTCTTATGTATTTATATTATTTTATTATTTTTTAAATGATAATCTATTTTCTGTTCCAGTTAATATTCTCTTTATGTTAGCTCTATGATTAAATATTACGATTAGCGCAAGTAATATGCTAAATATAATATAGTTTCCAGCTACAATAAAATATTCTTTTCCTACTTGACATATTACTAATACTGGATAAAGGATTGCTGCAGTAACAGAACCTGCTGATACCATTTTTGTTACTGCCATTATAATAAGTGCAAATATTAAACAAACAATTCCTATTTGCCAATTTATACATATTAAAATTCCAAGTGAAGTTGCAACTCCTTTGCCTCCTCTAAATTCAAAAAATATTGGAAATGTATGCCCTATAACAACTGCAAGTGCTGCAATTTGTACAAGTATTGCTCCGTTTACTTCTTCTAGAAATTTACCAAGAATATATGCTATTCCTATAGCTACTACTCCTTTTAAAATATCACATATAAGTGTAATTATTGCTGCTTTTTTTCCTACACTTCTTAACATATTTGTAGTTCCAGCATTTCCACTTCCTTTATCTCTTACATCAAACCCTGCAAACTTTCTACTAAATATTACTGAAAAATTAATACTTCCTATGGCATAGGCAACTACTGCCATTATTATATATTCAATCATTTTTACCTCCATTTTGGCAAATTCGATTTGCCTTTTTTATTTTATTCAAGTTCATCTTTTTTTTCACGAACTATAACTCTTATTGGTGTTCCTGTCATTTTGAATTCTTTTCTAATATGATTTACTAAATATCTTTCATAAGAAAAGTGAAAAATGTCTTTATTATTTACAAATATTACAAATGTTGGTGGTTTTGTACTTGCTTGAGTTATATATAATATTTTTAATCTTCTTCCTTTATCTGTTGGTGGCTGCGTTATTGCAATTGCTTCATTTATTACCTGATTTAACATGCCTGTTGATATTCTCATACTATTATACTTATTTACTTCGTTAATCATGTCAAATAGCTTGTCTACTCGCTGTCCTGTTTTTGCAGATATAAATATTATTGGTGCATATGTTAAATAAGCCAATTTTTGATAAACTTCTTTTTTGAATTTATCTAATGTATGATTGTCTTTTTCAATCTCATCCCACTTATTTACAACAATTATTATACCTTTTCCTGCTTCATGTGCTTCGCCTGCAATTTTTGTGTCTTGCTCAGTTACTCCTTCGGTTGCATCAATCATAATTAAGCATACATCTGCTCTTTCAATTGCAAGCATTGTTCGTATAATACTATATCTCTCTAAATTATCTTTAATTTTATTTTTCTTCCTAATTCCTGCTGTATCTATAAAGATATACTTTCCTTTTTCGTTTTCATAAGGTGAATCTATTGCATCTCTTGTAGTTCCTGCTACGTCGCTAACTATAACTCTATTAGTTCCAAGAATTTTATTTGTTAATGAAGATTTTCCAACATTTGGTTTTCCGGATTAAAGCAACTTTTATTCTCTCATTATCATCTTCATTATCATCTTTTTCTGGAAAGTTTTTATATACTTCATCAAGTACATCTCCAATTCCAGAAGCATTTACCGATGATACTGCAAATGGCTCTCCTATTCCTAAATTATAAAACTCATAAATATCAGTATTTACTTTTCCAAATTTGTCTGATTTATTACATACTAATACTACCGGTTTTTTTGATTTTCTAAGTATTAAACTTATTTCTTTATCTGCTGCCGTTATCCCTTGTTTTATATCTGTTAAAAATATTATTACATCCGCTATATCTATTGCAATTTCTACCTGTTCCCTCATACTGGTTTCGATTATATCTTCTGGTTTTTGCTCTATTCCTGCCGTATCTATTAAAGTAAATTCTCTACCTCTCCAATTTGTATCTGCATATATTCTGTCTCTCGTCACTCCTGGTTTATCTTCTACTATTGATATTTTTTCTCCTACTATGTAATTAAAGAAAGTCGATTTTCCGACATTTGGTCTACCTACTATTGCAACAATTGGTTTTGACACTTTATCACTTCCTTTCTGTTGATTTATTTTTAATATGTTATTTTTCCTTCTAATAATTCATCATTTTCTATCCATTTATTCACATCAACAATTTCATATTTGCTTTTTCCACTTCTAATTATTACTTGCTTTATTCCTGCGTTTATTATCATCTTTTTACAAATTTGACAAGAATTTGCGTTTTCTTCATATTCTCCTGTATCTTTTCTGATACCTGCTAAATATAGTGTTGAATCTATCATGTCTTTTCTTGAGGCACTAATTATTGCATTTTGCTCTGCATGCACTGATCTACACGCATCATATCCTCCGATGTCTCATATTTGGCAATATTTTCTTTTTTGTACAATATCCAATGTCTATGCAATTTTTTCTTCCTCTTGGAGCTCCCGTATATCCTGTTGCAATTATTTCATCATTTTTTACTATTATGCAACCATAATTTTTTCTCAAACATGTCCCTCTTCCTGCAACAGCTTCTGCAATTAATAAGTAATATTCTATTTTATCTACTCTTTTTCCTTCCATATAGTCTCCTTTTCATGTTTGACATTATATCATACATCTATTATTTTAACAAGCATTTTTAAAGCCTGACAAGCATTCATCTTATCAGGCTTTAATGTTATTCTTCTACTTTTGCAAACATAGATTTCGGTACTCCACATAGTGGGCATACCCATGTGTCTGGTAAATCTTCAAACTTTACTTCTTCTTTTTCATCATCATAGATATATCCACATATTGTGCATTTATACTTACTCATTTATATTCTCCTTTACATAAATATTAATAATTTTCTGCTTTGATTTCAAAGTAAGCTTTTGCATGACTGCATACTGGGCAAACTTCTGGAGCAGATTTTCCAACTACAATGTGTCCACAATTTCTGCATTTCCAAATTCTATCTCCGTCTCTAGAAAATACTAATCCATCTTTTACATTTTCTAATAGTTTTAAGTATCTTGCTTCATGCTCTTTTTCTATTTTTCCCACTTCTTCAAATAAATATGCTATATGGTCAAATCCTTCTTCTTTTGCTTCTTTTGCCATTCTATCATACATATCTGTCCATTCGTAGTTTTCTCCTTCTGCTGCTGATTTTAAGTTTTCTTCTGTTGAAGATATTTTTCCCCCATTTAGAAGTTTAAACCACATTTCTGCATGTTCCTTTTCATTATTAGCTGTTTCTTCAAATATGGCAGCTATTTGTTCATATCCGTCTTTTTTTGCTTTACTTGCGAAATAAGTATATTTATTTCTTGCTTGAGATTCTCCTGCAAAAGCTTCCATTAAATTTTTTTCTGTTTTTGATCCTTTTAATTCCATTAATATTACCTCCTATGATTTGTCTTTACTGCTATCGTTATACCACATCTTCCTTTTAAAATCAACCCTATTTTTATATTTTATTTTTTCTTCTTAATTACCACTTTACTTTAATTTTTTATGATATAATATTAATAAAATTCATATTATTTGGAGGTTTTATGATTAATTTAGATTATTTAATTGATGTAGCAAAAAAGGCTCGTGAAAATTCTTATTCTCCATATTCAGATTATAAAGTTGGTTGTGCTTTACTTACAAAAGGTGGCAAAGTTTTTGGAGGTTGTAACATTGAAAATCATGGAATAATGGCTATCTGTGCTGAAAGAGTAGCTTTTTCTAAAGCTATTTCTGAAGGTGAAAAGGATTTTGAATGTTTGTTAGTATTAGGTGGAAAAAATAACTTAATTCATACTACACCATGTGGCTATTGTAGGCAATTTATGTCTGAATTTTGTAATGCTGATTTTCCAATCTATCTATATTCTGATGATAATAAAATTGAGAAAAAAACTTTGTCTGATTTACTTCCTGACAGTTTTAACCTTTAATTTTTTGTTTATAATTATCAATTCACTTTTAAATCCATTTTTTCATATTATGTACTATACACAAATATAAGGAGGATTTAAAATGTGTAATTGTAGACGTAAAAAATGTTGTTGTCTTTACAATCCTTGTAATAACAATGACAATGACATGTATGAAACGTTATGTAATAATATATCTAATAGCCCTAGCAATAGTTATAATGAAAATTGTAGTTGCGGTTTTGATGAAGATGAGAATGTATTTCCTTCAAATCCAATGTTTGCACAAAGCTATGTTCCTTTTCAATCTATGGAAGAAACATACATGCCTTGCTCTGGACTAAATAAGGGAACTATTTTCCCTGAATTAGTTAGTGAATATGTTCCTGGTCAATCAATGGCTGAAATACAATATATATCTGACACAAATACAATAAAGGAGGGCTGTAATAGATGAATCAAAATATGCAAAGTTATGAATATTCAGATAATGTAGTTGACATTATTGAAAATAGAATTAATTGTTCTTGTACAAATAATGATAAGACTCGTGATGAAATGCTAAAAGAGATTAAGTCCTATAATTTTGCGGTAATTGAGCTTGCATTATATTTAGACACTCATCCTGATGATGCAAAAGCTATTTGCTTGCATAATAGTTATTCTAAGACTCTTAAAGATTTAAAAGACAAATATCAAAAAGTGTATGGTCCTCTTAGTATTTTCTATCCATGCAATAAATGGCGTTGGCTTGAAGAACCTTGGCCATGGGAAGGAGGTACTTTTTAATGTGGACTTATAATAAAATGTTAGAATATCCTATAAATATAAAAGAAACTAATACTGAACTTGCGAAAAATATAATATCGCAATATGGCGGTCCAGACGGAGAATTAGCTGCATCTCTTAGATATTTATCTCAAAGATTTGGAATGCCTGACCAAAAAGCTAAAGCCATTTTAAATGATATAGCAACTGAAGAAGTCGTACCGCGATGATGTCAATAAAAAAATCTAAGCCATTGAGTAATAAATAAGCTATATTTTACGCATAAATCGATTTTGCGATTAGCAAAATCGAACTATAAAAATATGAGCCATTTGGCGAA
>CAYVWC010000028.1:0-12812 GCA_964455415.1 uncultured Clostridium sp. | reverse complement strand
TGTTGATAGTGAAATGGTATTGTTATTTTATTTTTTATTGGTTTTATTGTAATATAAATTCTCATGTTTTATATTACCTCCTACTCTAGGCTTAAATCTTTAATTGTGAGATTTATGCTTTTAGACTTAATACTTTTATTATATCATTTCTAATATTTCTTGTTTTAGTACTTCTACAATTTTTTCTTGTGGAACTTTTTTGATTACTTCTCCTTTCTTGAATAGAAGTCCTTCTTTTATTCCTCCTGCTATTCCTATATCTGCTTCTTTTGCTTCTCCTGGTCCATTTACTGCACACCCCATTACTGCAACTGTTATATCCGCTTCTATTGTTTGTAAAAATCTTTCTACTTCTTTTGCTATAGGTATTAACTTAATTTGTGTTCTTCCACATGTAGGGCAAGATACAAGTGTTGGTGATTTTTTATATAATCCGCAGTCCTTTAGTATTTCTTTTGCAACTTTTATTTCTTCTATTGGATCATCTGAAAGTGAAACTCTTAATGTATTTCCTATTCCTTCTCTTAAAAGGACACCTAGTCCGATACTAGATTTTATTGTTCCAGAAAAAGCTGTTCCAGCTTCTGTGATTCCTATATGTAATGGATAATTAAATGCTTCACTTGCCTTTTCATAAGCTTCTATACATAAATCTAAATTAGATGCTTTAAGTGATACACATATATCATAAAAATCTAATTCTTCTAATATTTTAATATGTTTTATTGCACTTTCTACCATAGCTTCTGCTGTTGGTTTTCCACCATATTTTTCTAGTAATTCTTTTTCAAGTGAACCTGCATTTACTCCTATTCTTATTGGGATATTTTTTTCTTTACATGCATTTACGACTTTTTCTACTCTATCTCTTCCACCAATATTTCCTGGATTTATTCTAAGCTTGTCTACTCCACTTTCAATTGCTCTTAAAGCTATTTTATAATCAAAATGAATATCAGCGACAATTGGTATGTGAATTTTAGATTTTATCTCTTTTATTGCTACTGCGTCTTCTTCGTCGAGGCAAGCTACTCTTATGATTTCACATCCTGCTCTCTCTAATTCTAAAATTTGCCCAACAGTTGCTTCTACATCTTTTGTTTTAGTGTTAGTCATAGATTGAATACTAACAGTATTATCTCCACCTATTGTCATATTTCCTACTTTAATTTTTCTTGTATCTTTTCTATTTGTCATTTTTAACAAATCCTTTCTTGTTTTTATTTTAATATTATTTATACCTAAGTGGAAAAAGAAACAAGCAATGCTATATTTCTTTTGCTATTTAAGACTTAACAAAGAAGCGAGTAATGCTAGGCAACATTTATTGAAAAACCGGAGGCGTACTATTTGTACGTTGAGGCTTTTTCAATAAATGTTAACGACGCAGTACGAAGCTTATTTTTTTAAGTCTACGATGCGGCATCTTTGAGTTTGACCAAAATATTCATAGCATCTATTGGTGTAAGCTCATTTACATTAATTTTATCTAACTCATGTGCAATTTCTGCAAGTTTGTAGTTATACATATCTAGCTGTCCTGCAGAACCTGCTTTTTCAGTTTTCTCTATATTTTTTTCTCCGAGCATACTTTTTCTTTCTAAACTTTTTAAGACGTCTCTTGCGTTTTTTAGTACTTCTTTTGGAACTCCTGCAAGACGTGCTACATGTATACCATAACTTTCATCTGTTCCACCTTTTACGATTTTCCTAAGAAAAATTACATCTTCTCCTTTTTCTTTTACTGCAACAGAATAATTTTTTACACCTTCTACTTTGTCTTCTAACTTAGTTAATTCATGATAATGTGTAGCGAATAATGTTTTCGCACCACATTTTTCTTTGTCTGCCATAAATGTTGCAACAGCCCATGCAATTGATAATCCGTCATAAGTCGACGTACCTCTTCCTATTTCGTCAAGAACAACTAAACTATTTGATGTTGCCTCTTTTAAGATATTAGCAACTTCCATCATTTCTACCATAAATGTACTTTGTCCCATGCTTAAGTCGTCTGATGCTCCAACTCTTGTGAAAATTTTGTCTACTACTCCGTATCTTTGCATATTTTGCTGGTACAAAACTTCCTATCTGTGCCATAAGAGTTATTAATGCAACTTGTCTCATATATGTTGATTTACCAGCCATATTAGGCCCTGTAATTATTGATAGTCTGTCACTATCTTTATTCATATATGTATCATTAGGTACAAAGCTACCAGATGTCATCATTTTTTCTATTACAGGGTGTCTTCCTTCTTCAATTTTAATTTCACCACTATTATCTATTATTGGCATAGTATAGTTTAAATCTTCTGCCACTTCTGCAAATGAGCATAATACATCTAAACTACTAATCACTTCTGCTGTTTTTTGAATTCTTGGTATTTCTTTTGAAATTTTTTCTCTGATTTCTAAAAACAATTTATATTCCAAGTCAACTAGTTTTCCTTCTGACCCAAGTATTGTTTCTTCTAAATTTTTTAGTTCTTCTGTTATGTATCTTTCTCCATTAGTTAAAGTTTGCTTTCTTATATATCTTTCTGGAACTAAATTTAAGTTTGATTTTGTAACTTCTAAATAATATCCAAATACTTTATTAAATTTCACCTTTAAATTTTTTATTCCTGTTTCTTCTTTTTCCTTTGCTTCAAGTTCTATAAGCCAAACTTTACCATTTTTTGATGCTTCCTTTAATTTGTCTACTTCTTCGTTATATCCGTTTTTTTATAATATTTCCTTCTGTAATTGTTATTCCTGGTTCTTCTACTATTGATTTTTCAACTAATTCATATATATCTCTAAGTTCGTCCATATTTTCGTATATTTCTTTAAGCATTGATGTTTTTGCATTTGATAAAATATTTTTTAACTCTGGAAGTTTTGAAATAGAGTTTTTTAATGATAACATATCTCTTGCATTTGCATTTCCATATGCTATTTTACCGTGATATTCTTTCTATATCAAATATCTTTTTTAGATTATCAATCGTATCTCCTCTAAGCATCATATTTGATTTCAATTCTTTTACCGCATCTAATCTTTCATTTATTTCATTTGTATCTATGAGTGGATCATTTATCCACCTTCTAAGCATCCTTCCTCCCATTGATGTGGATGTTTTATCAAGAGCCCAAAGAAGTGTACCTCTTTTACCTTTATCTCTCATCCTCTCTGTTAATTCAAGATTTCTTCTTGCACTAATATCAAGTGCCATATATTTAGTTATATTATATATTTTTATAATATTTAAGTGATCCATTTCAATTTTTTGAGTTTGCTTTATATATTCAAGAAGTCCGGTTTGATGCAGCAAGTGCAAAATCTTTTTCTTCTAAATTATTTAGTTCTAATTCTTTATCATCTGTAATTTTGTATCTATTTTTTAAATTTTCTATATCATATCTAAATTTTTCTTCTTCAACACTTGATATATAACAATCTATTCTTTCTCTGATCTTACCTATTTCTTCTGTTGAAGCATACATCATTTCATTTACAACTATCTCTGCTGGATAATATCTTGCTATTTCGTCCAATAACTTTGTAAAGTTATTTGTTTCTTTTATTTGAGATGCTAAAAAATCTCCTGTAGATATATCACATACAGCAATTCCAAAAAATATTCCTTGTTTATATATTGACATTATATAGTTATTCTTTTTCTCATCTAGTAAATTATCTTCGACTAAAGTTCCTGGTGTTACAACTCTTACTACATCCCTTTTTACAATTCCCTTTGCTTTTTTAGGATCTTCTAATTGTTCACATATTGCAACTTTATATCCTTTTTCTATAAGTTTAGCTATATACATATTGGCAGCATGATATGGCACTCCACACATAGGGGCTCTTTCTTCTTGCCCACAATCTTTTCCTGTTAATGTTATTTCAAGTTCCCTTGATGCAATTTGTGCATCATCAAAAAACATTTCATAGAAATCGCCTAATCTATAAAACAATATACAATCCTTATATTGTTCTTTTGTATCTAAATAGTGTTGCATCATGGGTGAAAATTCTGCCATTTTGTTACCTCCATTTTTTATCTTTTAATTTTTCCTTTCAAATACCATAAACAATCTTTTGTAATTTCTATATCAATTATCTTATTAATAAGTTCATCTTCGCCCTCAAATACTACAACTTTATTTGTCTCAGTTCTTCCGTGAAAGCATTTCTTTATTTGTTTTACTTTTGCCTTCTACTAATACTTTTTGTATAGTATTTATATATTTTTCATTATTTTCTTCTATCTGACTTTCGACTAGTTCTTTTAATTTATTAAATCTTTCATGTTTAATTTCTTCTGGAACTTGATCTATCATTTTATCTGCTGGAGTTCCGAACTCTCTTTGAATAGATAAACATAAAGACCTGTTCATACTTTATTTTTCGTACAACATCTAATGTATCTTCAAAGTCTTCATTTGTTTCTCCAGGAAACCCAACAATTATGTCTGTTGAAAATACAACTTGTGGTATTTCTTTTTTTATTTTATCTGCGAGTTTTAAATATTGTTCCTTTGTGTATTTTCTATTCATTTTTTTCAATACATTTGAACTTCCAGACTGTAATGGAAGATGTAATATTTTACATATTTTATCAGATGATTTTATCGCTTCTATTACATCATCTGTAAAATCCTTTGGATGTGGAGAAATGAATCTTATTAACTCTATCCCTTTTATTTTATCTACATCTTTTAAAAGATTTGAAAATTTATATCCATTTCCTCCGTTATAAGAATTCACATTTTGTCCTAGAAGTGTTATTTCCTTGTATCCTTCTTTTGCTAAATCTCTTATCTCATTTAATATGTCTTCCGGTCTTCTGCTTCTTTCTCTTCCTCTTACATAAGGAACAATACAATATGTACAAAAGTTATTACAACCATACATTATTGTAACAGATGCTTTTACTTTATTTTCTCGCTTTATAGGCATTCCTTCATAGATTTCTCCGTCTATATCTAGTACATCAGTAACTTTATGTTTATTTAATAATACATTGTATAAATTTTCTGGGAATTTATTAATGGTATGAGTTCCAAACATTATATCGAAATATGGGTAACTCTTTTTTAACTTTTCTTGAATATGTTTTTCCTGTGTCATACAACCACCAATAGCAATAATTGCTCCAGTGTCTTTTTTGTAGTTCTTTAATTCTCCAAGTTTTCCGGAATAGCTTATCTTCTGCATTTTCTCTTACACAACAAGTATTAAATACTATCAGGTTAGCTTCCATAGGGTTGTTGCATTTTTCATATCCCATTTTTTCTATCATTCCACATAATTTTTCAGAATCGTTTTCATTTAACATGCATCCCATTGTTAATATATAATATTTTTTTATATTATCGCTATTAATCTTTTTTACTTTTTCTATATATTTATTTTCTTTGTCAAAATCCAATATTTCCATAATATTACTCTTGTCATATCCTTTCTAGCTTATAAGTATTTGTATTTTATCATAATTAGACCTTTTTTTCAATATTCTCATTTATGGAGCTTTCCAGAACGATAAAATTCAAGTAATTCTTCTAAACAATTTATTTGCTCTTTTAGCTCTTTTCCTATGTCTGTATCTCCTACTCTTTTTCTTTTTACAGATTTATCATTTACTACAATTTCTGTTGGTATTTCATCTTCTGTTTCTATTACTTTTTCAATACTTTCAAAGGTTTTATTTGCAGTTAATACTAATCCATATGAATTATATGATAATACGTATCCTGCTTCTCCAGTCTTTTCTCTATAACTTTTTGCAAATCCTCCGATCTATTACAAGTAGTTTACCATTAGCTTTAACTGGACTTTCTCCGATCTTTAGCTTTAACTGGAACATGGCCATTTATGATATGGGAAAACTCTTCTTCTATCCCAAAATCTTTTAGTATTTTCTTACAGAATTTTTCTTCTGTTATGAAAGTATAATATGGTATTTTTTTCTCCTTATGAGATTCTTTATCATCTATAAAATACTGCTCAAATGTTGTCATCCTATCTTTTCCAAAAAATGGAGAATCTTTTCCACACCACAAGTACCACATGTAATCTGCTGCTTCTTGATTTTTTTCAAAATAAGCTTTTCTTATTACATTGTCTAAATGATCTAAATATTCTTTTCCTTCTAATGTCTTTCCAAGTAATGTTACTTTTGTATAATTTCCATTTTCTTCTACTGGAATACATGCATGCATAAGTAGATTAGAATTAAATATTTTATATGTTGATCCTTTTGCATATAAAAATCTAATATGCTCATTTAATTTTGTACTTTCCATAAATGATTCTTGTAGTCTCTCTACAAGTTCTTTTTCTTTATCTGTAAGTTTATATGGATCATTTCTATCAATTGTAGGGAAGTTTATATCATTTAATATATACTCCTTATCGTTTATTCTTATTGTTCCCTTATCATAATCTATTTTATCTAACAATAGTCTATCATCCATTTTATATTCTGGATGTTTTTTTATCAATGCTCCTTCTATCTTGAACTGTATTACTGCAATTGCTTTTTGAATTTTTGCTAGTACTATCTTATCACTTTCTCCATATTTGTTGTAATCAAATTCTTTTGGAAGAAGTTTTTTAGGTGGTGTTTCTTTATATGTATCAAGCGCAAATATAGAAAGAGGTCTCATATTTATCCCATATGTATCTTCTAGTATTCTTATATTTCCATATCTTGCACAAATTCTTATAACATTTGTAATACAGCCTAAATTTCCGAAGAGCTGCACCCATCCATAATATATCATGGTTTCCCCATTGTATATCTACACTATGAAATTTCATAAGTTTTTCTATTATATAATCTGGGTGTATGCCTCTGTCATAAATGTCTCCTACTAAATGCAAATGGTCTATTGACATTTGTTTTATTGCGTCGCATATAGATATTATAAATTCTTCTGCAATTCCAAGTTCAATAATTTCTAAAATTATTGAATTGTAATATTCTTCCTTATTATCTACTTCTTCTGGTGCATGTAATAATTCATCAATTATATACTTGAATTTTGGTAGTGCTTTTCTTACTTTAGAGCGAGTGTATTTTCCTCCTGTTTTTCTACATATTTCTATCAATCTTGATATTGAAATTTTATACCATGTTTTCATATCTTCCTTATTTTCTTTTATTTGCTTCATCTTTTCCTCAGGATAAGCTATAAGAGTTGCAAGTTTATTTTTTTCGCTAGCTGTTAAATAATCTCCAAATGCTAGATCTATTTTATTTCTTACTCTTCCAGCTCCATTGTTAAGTATATGTATAAATGGTTCATATTCTCCATGTACATCACTTACAAATACTTCTGTACCTTTTGGTAATGCAAGTATTGCTTTTAAGTTTATAATTTCTTCTAGTACTTCATTTTCATTTTTAAATGATTTACTTAATAATTTTATATATCCTTCTTTATTATAATTCAAGGTTCTATCCCTCCTTTTTATCAAATATGTTAAATTCTATCATAAGTATATGAAAAAAGCAAAACTAGTTTTTAATCTAGTTTTGCTTTAAAAAATTATATTTTCTATACTCTATCTAACACTTGTAATAGTAATGCCATACGTACATATAGTCCATTATGTGCTTGTTCAAAATAGCATGCTCTTGGGTCATCATCCACATCTGTTGCTATTTCTATTACTCTAGGCAATGGATGCATTAATATTGTATGATCTGAAAATGTGTCTAATACTTTTTTATTTATTATAAATTCTTCTTTTCCAAAGTCTCCTTCAAATCTTTCTGCTTGTATTCTTGTGTGATAAATGACATCTAAGTCTTTTGGTAGTTCATCAAAACTTGTACATTTTTTATATTCTATTCCTCTTTCTTTTAACATATCTATATATTCTTGAGGTAATGCAAAAGCTTCTTTGCTTAATCCATATATTTCTATATTATCATATAATGATAGTAGTTTTATAAGAGAGTGTATTGTTCTTCCATATAATAAGTCTCCAAGTATTGCAACCTTCGTTCCGTCTATTTTTCCTTTTTTTCTTTTTATTGTATAAAGATCTAGTAAAGCTTGTGTTGGGTGTTCTCCTTTTCCTGCTCCCGCATTTAAAATTGGTATTTTTTCTACACTTGCAGCATCTATTGCTGAAGTATCTGACTTATGTCTTATTACTAGTGCATCTGCATATCCTGAAATTACTTGTACAGTATCTTGTATTGTTTCTCCTTTTGCTGCTGATGAAAATTCTCCTGCATTTTCTGTTGTTATAATTTTTGCTCCTAATTTTAATGCTGCTGTCTCAAATGATAATCTAGTTCTAGTGCTTGGCTCATAAAACATTATTGCAATAATTTTGTCGTCTAATTTGTGTTCATATTCCTTTGGGTTATTTCTAATCCTCTCTGCTATGTCAAATACTTCCTCTAGACTTTTTCTGTTGTATTGATCACTACTTAATACATGCTTCATATTTTATTCTTCCTTTCTTATGATTTTTATTATTATATTATATTAAAAATCTCATTTCAATATTTTTTGATAAATTGTGTTTTTTTATATCATTTTAAGTTTGTTCATCATATTATATATAAAGCTTGTATACAAGCTTTAAGAAAGGGATGAAAAAAATGAATTATGAAAATAATGAAGAAAAATGCCCAATAGTTGAAGTTGACGGTTTTATAGAAGCTGGTAAGCAATTTGACATAGAAATTAACCTTCCTGAAGATAATCGTAATGTTATATTTGGTGTTATTAAAGATTGTTATCATGAACCAGCTAAAGATGCTGTTGTAAAATTAATCGAAATAGATTACGAAAAAGGAGAAGAAGTAAGAATGCCTGTATCTCATACATTCACAGATGAGTATGGAGAATTTGTATTTGGTCCTCTTTGTCCAGATAAAAAATATGCTATAGATGTATGGGTTAATAAAATTAAAACATGCAAAATTTGTGCTAAATGCAGCAGAAAAGGCAGATGTCTAAAAGGTATAAAAATGGATCAGTGTGATAAATATATAGAAAAAAGACCTTGTAATTTCAACAAAGGTGAAGAAAATTCTACTAAATAATAAATGCTAATAATACGGTCATGAAAAAAATTCATTTTTCATGACCTTTTTCTAATTACTTCTTAAAGTAAAAGCCCTCAAATAATATGAGGACTTATACTTTGAATTTAACATATTCTAGGATTTCCGTGGTCTCATAATTGGTGGTATTTGATTCATATTTCCTTGCCCAGTCATTGACATACCTGGCATATTTCCTCCAAATCCCATAGGCATTGGCCTTCTTCCTAAAAGTTCTCTTATTACAAGAATTTTTATTAGATCTTTAAGCAGATAGTTTTGCTTTGCTGGTTTTCGAGTTTCTTTTGTTCTTGAATTCTTTATTTCACTATTATTAATAGTTTTTCTTGTATCTGCTTCCTCTTCTTCCGCTTCAACCACATTATATACTTCTTCAACTATTTGGTCTATTTGTTCCTCTCTAAAACTTACAAATGTTCTTATACTGCATGCTTTTTGTATTACAGGATATATTATTCTATATATTTCTGGATATAGAGTATTTACTTCTTGCATGTTTGAATTTATTTTTACCGTATCATAATAATAATTATTTTCATACTCTTTATATGTATTTGGTATATTATATCCTAAAACCGTTTGCATATATTCTTCATAATTATTGTACATATAAAATTATCCTCCTTCCACATATATAACTATATATATGCTAAAGGAGGTATTTTTGTTAATTTTTATGCAAGATTATTTACGATTTCTTTAAATTTTCTTCCTCTTTCTTCAAAGTTTTTAAATAAATCAAAACTAGCACTTGCTGGAGAAAATAAAACGACATCTCCGTTCTTTTGCTACTTTTCTTGCGATTTTTACAGTTTCTTCTAGTGTATCACACATATAAGTGTTAATTTGTTTATTTTCTTTTTCTCCTTCTTCTTTAACTGCTAGAAAGATCTTTTCTGCAGTTTGCCCCATTAAAATTAAAGTTTGTACATTATCTAGTACTGGTTTTGCCATTGGCTTATAATCTAAATGTTTATCATATCCTCCTGCAATTAATACTATTTTTTCATCAAATGAATTTAGTCCAGCTATTGTCCTAGTTGGGCTTGTTCCTATTGAATCATTATACCATTTTACTCCGTCTATTTCCCTTATAAATTCTATTCTATGTTCTACTCCATTAAATTTCTTTATTGCACTTATTTGTATATCAATCGGCACAAAACTTTTTGTTGCTGCAATTGCTGCACATATATTCTCATAATTATGTTTTCCTTTTAATTTAATATCTTTTGTATTTATTACGTGCCTTCTTATTCTATCATTACATTCTTTTATTACATCTTCATCTAATATTATTCCGTCATCTAATTTTGTTTTGCTACTAAAAAATACTACTTTTCCTTCTGTTTCTTTCTCACAATCTCTTGTTATGTCATTATCATAATTTAAAACTATAATATCATCTTTTGATTGATATCTAAATATGTTTTTCTTAGCCTCTATATATTCTTCATATGATGAGTGAATATTTAAGTGATTAGGAGTAATATTTGTTATCACAGATATTTTCGGACTTATTTTCATATCCATTAGTTGGAAACTGCTAAGTTCTAGTACAACAAAATCTTCTTCTTTCATTTCTCTAAGCTTAGTAAATAATGGTATACCAATATTCCCTCCTAAATAGCAATTATATCCGTTTTCTTTTAGTATCTCATATATTAGAGAGGTTGTAGTAGTTTTACCGTCACTTCCTGTCACTCCTATTACTGTTCCGAGGGCACATTTCAATAAGCATCTCTATTTCAGAAGTTATGATTGCCCCTTGTTCTTTGGCTAAACATAGTTCTGGTTTTGTAGGCATGCAACTAGGTGATCTAAATATTATATCAAATCCCTTTAGTTCCTTTAGGCAATCTTTTCCAAAAAAATACTTCATGTTATATCTTGTAATTTCTTCAAATACTTCCTCTGGTATTTTTTCAACTTCATTATTGTCAAATACAGTTACAATAGCTCCTTTTTCAAACATATATTTTAATAATGGTAGATTACTTACCCCAAGTCCAACTATAGCTACTTTTCTATTAATTAAGTATCTTTCAAATTCTTCTAACTTTTCGTTCATTTTTACACATCCTTATTTACTATAATAGCTAAATCTTACTATATTGTGAATTATATAATAAATTTCAAATATTTTCAAAAGGTTACCCTTCTTCTTTTTTTGGAGTTAAAAATGATGCACCCTTATATTTATCTAAAATTTTTCCTAAGTCTCTTGAAAAGTCCTTTAACATAACGAGCTTTATACTATTATCTTTTCCTCTTGCATAATCATCTATTACTTGTTTTAATTGTTTAATGTTTTTCATCTCTGGTTCTATTTCTTTTGTATATAAATCTGCTCTATTTAACAATTTTTCTTTTATTGTTACTATATCCTCATTACTAGCACAAGATAATCGTTGAAATGTTTGATAAACATCATAGTACTTAAATATTGGAATATTCATGCACTCTTTGTCAAATCTTTCATAAAATACTTCCATTTTCATTGGTATACATTTGAATATTGAATCTGCTTTTTCAATATACATCCTATCTTTTAATTTAGAATTCAATATATGAAAATGTTTTAATATATCTTCTACGTCTTGTGAGGGTTCACCTATTCCAATTGTATCAAGTTCTTCTTCTACATTATCACAATAGGCAGATACTAATGATGATATATTCATACCATTTATAAATACATTTTTTACCATTTTTATGTCATATTTTATTAGTCCTTTTTTTATGAGGTAATCGAAATATATAAATAATTTAACATTTTCAATAAGAGTTGTCTTTCCTGTTTTTACATCTTCTAATATCTCATCTATAATTTTATCAAATTCCTCATCACTTATTTTCCAGTATTCTTCAGTAAGAAGTCTTTTATATCCAGGAAGGTTTGATGTATCTACTGTATTTATTATCATTTCCATATCTTTTTTAAATACTTTCATGTCAAATATTCTTGTTCTGACATATATTTCTATAAATTTGAAGAATCTATATTCTGATTTAAAATTATAATAATAAGTATTATCAAACTCTTTAATATAAAATTGTCTATTATCCATTAATACCCTAGAAGAAACGAGTATTGCCTTATATTCTTCATTGTTTGCTATATTTACAAATTTATCTTTTGTTATCTTTCCGTGCTTTTATTTCAAAAGATACAGCAATTGTAAATATAAGCATTGTTTGTAACACTCTATGGTTTGTATTAGGATAATTTTTATTTACCATTTCAAATATTTTTTTAAAATCGTTTAAAGCATGTTTTAATATTCTTAAATTTCTTGTTCCACTTTTATTAAAAGTTGTTATTATCAATCCTGTAGATTCTCTAAGAAATCTTATTAAATCTTCATTTGTCTCATATCTCATTAGTAGACCATTTATAATATAATCAAATTTAGGTTGATATTCAAAAGTTTCTCCAATAAGTTTTTCCTTTATTCTTTCATAATCATTTGCTTTATCAAATACATATTCAATTTTATCTTGTATTTTTTCTACCATTGGTTTATCTGTTATTTTTGTTAAGTCATTTTCTTTATCAAGTATATATGTTGCGATAAAGGTTTTCATCTCTAGGTTTGTACTTTTCAATTTAGTAGATAATTCTTTCTCATTACATATGATTATAGTTTTTATGTGATCATGTTCTACAAAATTATTTATATATCCTAATATGTCTATAACATCTACATTTGCTCTCTCTAAGTCATCAAA
>CAYVWC010000027.1:0-12888 GCA_964455415.1 uncultured Clostridium sp. | reverse complement strand
GCTCATTTCATTATCATAATAAAATTTTCACAAACTTTTCACATTAAAATTATTTTATAGTATAGCATTTAAAAAATAGTAGTAGTATAATTATTATGAATTATAATGTGAAAAAGGAGCAGTGTATGCCATATATAGAATTTAAAAATGTAGATAAGAAATATAAAATGGGAGAAATCATCATAAATGCACTTGATAATACTAACTTCCAAATAGAAAAAGGAGAATTGGTAGTCATTGTCGGACCTTCAGGAGCAGGAAAAACCACAACATTAAATATTCTAGGAGGCATGGACACAGCTACATCAGGAAATGTCATTGTTGACGGAAAAGATGTAACTAAGCTAAAAGGAAAGGATTTAATAAAATATAGAAGAGAAGATATTGGTTTTGTTTTTCAATTCTATAACTTAGTCCAAAACTTAACAGCAAAAGAAAATGTAGAACTCGCAACACAAATTTGCAAAAACTCATTAAAACCAGATGAAGTAATAGAAAAAGTTGGATTAAAAGATAGAAAAAACAATTTCCCTTCACAGTTATCAGGTGGAGAACAACAAAGAGTCGCTATAGCAAGAGCCATTGCAAAAAATCCAAAATTACTTTTATGTGATGAGCCAACAGGAGCATTAGACTATAAAACTGGAAAGCAAATTTTGAAACTTTTACAAGATACTTGTAGAAGAGAAAACATGACAGTATTAATAATCACACATAATACTGCAATAGCACCAATGGCAGATAAAGTAATATACTTTAAAAATGGAAAAGCTGAAAAAATAGAAGAAAATACAAGACCAGTTCCAGTCGAAAACATAGAGTGGTAGTAAGATAGAAGGAGGAGCCATGAAAAAAGCTTTATTAAAGGATAGCTTTAAAGAGATAAAAAATACATATAAAAGATTTATTTCCATTGCTTTAATGGCTTTTTTAGGCGTTGGCTTTTTTGCAGGAATAAGAGCAACATCTCCTGACATGGTTGATACTATAGATAAATATTATAAAAATCAAAATGTTTATGATATACAAATAATGTCAACTTTAGGACTTACCAATGAGGATATAGAAGAATTATCAAAAATTGAAAATGTAGAAACTGTTGTTGGAAGCTATGAACAGGACGGAAAAATAGTAATAGAAAACACAGAGATAATAGCAAAAGTTTTGGTAATTCAAGATGTAAACCAAATAGTTCTATTAGAACGGTAAAATGCCAGAAAACGAAAATGAGTGCTTAGTAGAAAATAATTTTCTAATTGCAAATAATAAGCAAATAGGAGATACCATAATATTAGATGTAGAAAATCAAACAAATGATGACGGAGAAGAAATAGAATATTTAAAACAAGATGAACTTACAATTGTTGGAACAGTACAAAGTCCACTATATGTGTCAAGTGATAGAGGAACAAGTGATTTAGGGGCAGGTAAAATTAATTATTATATATATATACCAGAGGAAAATATAAATTTTGCAGATATATACACAAGTATCTACATAACAGTAAAAGACGCCAAAAATTATACAACTTCAAGTAATTCGTATGAAAAATATATAGAAACAGTAGAAGATGAAATAGAAACAATAAAGGAAGAAAGAGAAAAAGCAAGACAAGAGGCACTAATTGAAACTGCCCAAGAAAAGGTAGAAGAAGCAGAAGAGGAGCTTAATAGTCAAAAACAAGAAGCAGAAGAAAAAATTGCAGAAGCAGAAAAAGAGATAGAAGATGCTAAAAAGGAAATAGAAGAAGCAGAAGCAGAAATTAGTAAAAACAAAACAAAAGCAGATAAAGAATTTGCAGAGGCAGAAAAAGAAATAGAAAATGCGAAAGCTACTTTAAGTGAAAGTGAAGAAGAATTAAAGACAAAAGAGGAAGAGGCAAATAATACATTTGCAGAATTAGAAGAGCAAAAAGCTGAATTACAAGAAAATTTAGATACATTAGAAAAAACATTAACAGAACTAAATACACAGTATAAGACAATAGTTAGTCTTATAGAAAATTCTTCTCTTTCAGAAGCAGAACTTATAACCTATGAAACACAAAAGCAGTTATTAGAAACACAGATAGAAACTTTAGAAGAAACAAAGAAAGAACTAGAAAGTGGAATATCTGAAATAGAAAGTGCAATAACATCAGGAAAACAAGAAATAGAAAATGCAAAAACAGAGATAGAAAACGCTAAAAAGGAAATTGAACAAAACGAAAAGACATTAGAACAAACGAAAAAAACAACATATAGCCAGATAGAAGAAGCAGAAGAGGAAATAAAGGAAGCAAAAGAGGAGTTAGCAAAAGCAGAAGAAGAATTAAACAATAGTAAAACAGAATTTGAAGAAAAAATTGCAGAGGCAGAAGCAAAATTAATAGATGCAAAAGAAGAGATTGCAGACATTGAGCAGCCAACATGGTATATATTAGATAGAAATTCAAATTCAGGATATGTAAGTTTTATACAGGATACGGAAAGTATAGAAAATATTGGAAGGGTATTCCCTATTGTATTTTTCGTAGTTGCAACTTTAATCTCTTTAACTTCTATGACGAGGATGGTAGAAGAGCAAAGAATGCAAATTGGAACATTAAAAGCACTTGGATATAGCAAACATCAAATAATGATAAAATATTTAATATATGCAGGTGTTGCTTGTATCATAGGTGGAATTGTAGGTATGTGTGTTGGTTTTGTACTAATTCCAAAAGTCATTTGGTTAATGTACAATATGACATATGAGATAGGCGATATTTCAATTAGCTTTAATTTTGAATATGGTGGATTAGGACTTATTTTAATAAGTATTTGTATAATAGGAGCAACAATTTATACCATACTAAAAGAATTAAAAAATGAACCTGCAATATTAATGAGACCAAAAGCTCCAAAATCAGGAAACAGAGTAATGTTAGAAAAAATTACTTTTATTTGGAAAAGATTAAATTTTAGCCAAAAAGTAACTGTTAGAAATATATTCAGATACAAGAAGAGATTTTATATGACAATCATTGGTATACTTGGCTGTACATCTCTTATCTTGACAGGTTTTGGATTAAAAGATTCAGTAACACAGATTGTTCCAAACCAATTTGAAAAAGTATTTGTATATGATATGCAAATAACATTAAAAGATACAATCGACCAAGACAAGGAACAAGAATTTATAGATTATCTAACTCAAAAAGAAGAAATAGAATTAATATCAAGTGTATATATGACTTCTGGAACAGCAAATAATCAGGAATTATCTGAAGATGTACAAATAGTTGTAGCAGATAACTTAAGTGATTTAGACGGACTTATAAATATATATGATGTAGAAACAGATGAAAAAGCAAATATAACTGAAAATGAAATTGGTTTAACAGACAAGACAGCAGAACTTTTAGAAGTATCTGTTGGAGATAGTATAATAATAAAAAATAGTGATGATGAAGAGTTTGAAGTTAAAATTTCAAATATTATTGAAAATTATGTACAACATTATGTATTTATGACAAAAGCTACTTATGAAGAAATATTTAATGAAACTTATGATGATAATGTTATATTAATAAAAAGTGTTGAATTATCAGAAGAAGAGCAAGACTTGCTAGCAACAGAACTAATGAATAGAATTGAAGTAGCATCAGTTACAAATATGAAAGCTTTTGAAAAAACTATAGAAGAAACTTTGGAATTATTAAATTATGTAGTTTTAGTATTAATTATTTCGGCAGGGCTTCTTGCATTTGTTGTATTATACAACTTATCAAATGTAAATATCAGTGAAAGAATAAGAGAGCTTGCAACAATTAAAGTATTAGGATTTTATGATAAAGAAGTATATAATTATGTAGCAAAAGAGACTGTCATACTTACAATAATTGGTATTTTATTAGGACTTGGATTTGGATATTTCTTAACAACATATATATTAGGAACTTGTGAAATAAACATGCTTAGATTTCCTAGAATAATAAATCCACAAAGTTATCTTTATTCAGCACTTATCACAATTGGATTTACAATAATTGTAAACATAGTAACATACTTTGCATTAAAAAAGATTGATATGATAGAGAGTTTAAAGAGTATCGAATAATAAATTATAAAATTTAAAATTAAAGGTTGTGTCCTAAAAATATTTATTATATAATTAAAAATATTAATAATAAGGAGGCTGATAAAATGCCAAGTTTTGATAACTTAAAAACAGAAGATAAAGAGGTATATGATGCAATACAAGACGAACTTTCAAGACAACGTAATAAAATAGAATTAATAGCTTCAGAAAACTTTGTAAGTAATGCAGTAATGGAAGCTATGGGAAGTTATATGACTAATAAATACGCAGAAGGATATCCAAGAGCAAGATATTATGGTGGCTGCGAATATGTAGACGTAGTAGAAGACTTAGCAAGAGATAGAGTTAAAAAAATATTTAATGCAGAACATGCAAATGTACAACCTCACTCAGGAGCACAAGCAAATATGGCAGTATATTTTGCCCTTTTAAATCCAGGAGACACAGTGCTTGGGATGAACTTATCTCATGGAGGACATTTAACTCATGGTAGTCCAGTAAATTCATCAGGAAAATTATATAATTTCATACCATATGGAGTAGATGAAAAAACAGGAAAAATAGATTATGACGAATTAGAAAGATTAGCATTAGAAAACAAACCTAAACTAATACTTGCAGGGGCAAGTGCTTATCCTAGAGCAATAGATTTTGCAAGAATTAAACAAATTGCAGATAAAGTAGGAAGTCTATTTATGGTAGATATGGCACATATTGCTGGATTAGTTGCAGCAGGTTTACATCAAAACCCAGTAGATTATGCAGATGTTGTAACAAGTACTACTCATAAAACACTACGTGGACCAAGAGGAGGACTTATACTTTGTAAGGAAAAATATGCAAAACAAATAGATAAATCAATATTCCCAGGAACACAAGGTGGACCACTAATGCACGTAATTGCAGCAAAAGCAGTATGTTTTGGAGAAGCATTAAAACCAGAATTTAAAAAATATCAAGAACAGATAGTAAAAAATGCTAAAGTACTATCTGAAGAATTAATAAAATTAGGATTTAATTTAGTATCAGGAGGAACGGACAACCACTTAATATTAATAGATTTAAGAAACAAAAAAATAACTGGAAAAGAACTAGAAACTAGACTAGATCAAGTTGGAATAACTGTAAATAAAAATGCAGTACCTTTTGATACAGAAAAACCTACAATAACAAGTGGAATAAGAGTTGGTACACCTGCAGTAACAACAAGAGGATTTAAGGAAGAAGACATGATAAAAATTGCAAAACTTATAGATATGACAATAACAAATTATGAAGAAAAACAAGAAGAAATAAAACAAGAAGTTGCAGAAATTTGCAAAAAATATCCACTATATGAATAATAAATAAGATACAAAATAAATATCATTTTGGCATAGCTAAAATGGTATTTATTTTTGCATTTTATTAAATACTAAATTTAACAAATACTTGTACTTATAGTAGACTCATGATAAAATAATATTTAGTTACAAGATTATGTTAGGAGAAAAACATGTTTAACTTAGTATCAGAATATAAACCAACAGGAGATCAGCCAAAGGCAATTGAATATTTGCAACAAGGAGTAAAAGAGGGAAAAAAGTTCCAAACTTTACTTGGAGTTACAGGCTCTCGGAAAAACTTTTACAATGGCAAATATAATTGAAAAAGTGCAAAAGCCAACACTTGTATTAGCACATAACAAAACATTAGCAGGACAACTATATTCAGAATTTAAAGAATTTTTTCCTAATAATAGTGTTGAATATTTTGTATCATACTATGACTATTATCAACCAGAAAGTTATGTTGCATCAACAGATACATATATAGAAAAAGATGCATCTATAAATGATGAAATTGACAAACTAAGACACTCAGCAACAGCAGCACTTTTTGAAAGAAAAGATGTAATAATAGTTGCATCTGTTTCTTGCATATATGGACTTCGGAGACCCAATTGATTATGAAAATATGATAGTTTCATTAAGACCTGGTATGACAAAATCTCGTGAGGAGATCTTAAGAAAACTCATAAATATGCAATATACAAGAAATGAGATAGATTTTAAAAGAGGAAGCTTTAGAGCAAAAGGTGATATATTAGAAATTTATCCGTCAGACCAAAATGAAAAAGCAATAAGAGTGGAATTTTGGGGAGATGAGATAGATAAAATTACTGAAATTAATCCATTAACAGGAAAACCTATAAGTTTAAGACAACATGTTATGATATTTCCTAATTCTCATTATGTAACAGGTGAAGAAAAAATGGAAAAAGCACTTGTTACAATAGAAGAAGAATTAGAAGAAAGAATAAAATATTTTAAAGAAAACAATAAACTAATAGAAGCCCAAAGGATAGAAGAAAGAACAAATTTTGATATGGAAATGCTAAGAGAGACAGGATTTTGTCAAGGAATAGAAAACTATTCAAGACATATAAGTGGACGAGCACCAGGAAGTGCACCTTTTACACTTTTAGATTATCTACCAAAGGATTTTTTGATGTTTATTGATGAATCCCATGCAACAATACCTCAAGTAAGAGCAATGTATAATGGAGATAGAGCAAGAAAAGAAAGTTTAATAAAATATGGATTTAGGTTACCTTCTGCATTAGATAATAGACCACTTAAGTTTGAAGAGTTTGAAAAAAAGATTAATCAATGTATATTTGTTTCTGCAACTCCAGCAGAATATGAATTAGAAAATTCCAAAGGAAATGTTGTAGAACAAATTATAAGACCGACAGGGCTTTTAGATCCAGAGATAATTGTTAAACCAGTTGAAAATCAAGTAGATGATTTAATTGAAGAAATACGAGTAAGAGCAGAAAAAAATGAAAGAGTATTAGTAACTACTTTAACTAAAAAAATGGCAGAAGACTTAACATCTTATCTTTCAGGTATTGATATAAAAGTTAGATATATGCACTCAGACATAAAAGCTCTTGAAAGGATGGAAATAATAAGAGACTTAAGAATTGGAAAATTTGATGTGTTAGTTGGAATTAATCTTTTAAGAGAAGGATTAGATATTCCAGAAGTTTCACTTGTTGCTATACTTGATGCAGACAAAGAAGGATTTTTACGTTCAGAAAGATCTTTAATCCAGACTGTAGGTAGAGCAGCAAGAAATACAGAAGGTAAAGTTATAATGTATGCAGATGAACTAACTGAAAGTATGGAAAAAGCAATATCAGAAACAAATAGAAGAAGAAAGTTACAACAAGAGTATAATAGAGAAAATGGAATTACACCACAAACAATTAGAAAAAGTGTAAGAGATACAATAAAGGCGACAATAATAGAAGATATTCAAAGTGAATATGATATAAAAGACGGAGAAGATATAAGTGAATTAATTGAAAAGTTAACAAATGAAATGGTAAGTCATGCTCAAAACTTAGAATTTGAAAAAGCAGCAGAATTAAGAGATAAAATAAAAGAGCTAGAAAGCATAAAATAATAATATTTTAATTGGATTTTAAAAATATTTATGTTAAAATATAAAAAAATATGGAGGACATTATGGGATTTTTTGATAAATTAAAACAAGGTTTAGGAAAAACAAGGACATCAATAGATGAAAAAATTAATGGTGTATTTAGTACATTTAGAAAAGTTGATGAGGAGCTTTTAGAGGAACTTGAAGAAGTTTTAATAATGTCAGATATAGGTGTTAATACTTCTATAGAAATAATATCAAATCTTAGACAAAAAATAAAAAAGGAAAATATAAAAGAAGCTGAAGAAGTTAAAAAACTATTAAGAGAAGAAATGAAAACTATATTAGAAGTATGTGATAATAGTTTGCACTTAGAAACAAAGCCTTCTGTAATCCTTGTAGTAGGAGTTAATGGAGTTCGGAAAAACAACATCAATAGGAAAGATTGCAAATAAACTTCAAAAAGAACGGAAAAAAAGTAATGATAGCAGCAGCAGATACATTTAGGGCAGCAGCAGTAGAACAACTAGAGGTATGGTCAAAACGTGCAAATTGTGATATAATAAAAAAAGATGAAAATGCTGATCCAGCATCAGTAGTATATGAAGCAATAAAAAAATCAAAAGAAAATGATGTAGATGTCTTAATATGTGACACGGCAGGAAGATTACATAATAAGAAATATCTAATGGATGAACTAGAAAAAATCCAAAGAGTTATTGAAAAAGAACTTCCTGACGCTGACAAAGAATCTTTACTTGTAATTGATGCAACAACAGGACAAAATGCAATAGAGCAAGTAAAAGCTTTTAAAGAAGTAAGTCATATAACAGGGCTAATACTCACAAAACTTGACGGTACAGCAAAGGGGGGCGTTGTTGTAGGTATTGTCAATGAAAACAAGATACCAGTAAAATTTATAGGGGTTGGAGAACAAATAGACGACATGGAAATCTTTAATTCAGAAGAGTTTGTAAAAGCTATTATCTAGTAGTAAATATGAAAGGAGAGTTATATATTGGCAGAACCAGAAAATAATATTAATATTGAAGAAAATGAAAACAAAGAACAAGTAACAAAAAGCGAAAAGAAAAAAATTAGAACTAGAACAATAATAGTCATAATAGCTCTAGCATTATTTTTAATTAGCCTATATATAAGTTGTAGAGCTGATTATTTAGAATTACTTGAAATAGGAGAAAATTATGTAGAGGTATTTAATCAAAACTTTAGATATAAACTTTACATAGCTATAATTAATTTTGTATTTATATTTATATCAATTTGTATAACAAATAGCCTAATAAAAAAAGGATTGAAGAAATTTTTTGAAGAAGAAAAAAAGGAAATGCCAAAACTTCCAAATAAGTCACTAGCATTGATATTTTCTTTAATAGGAGCTCTTATAACACCAAATATATTCTTAGAAAAGACTATATTGTTTATCAATAATTCACAATTTGGAATAAATGATCCTATATTTAATTTGGATGTGGGATTTTATATGTTCCAAGCACCATTTATAGGGTTAATACTGTATTATTTATTAGTAGTAGTAATAGCATTAACAATTTATATAGCAATTTACTACATAATAACATTTAATGTATTTTTTGAAGGAATAAATGGTCAAACTCTAAGAAATAATACTTTTATCAAACACTTATTATTTAATGCAAGACTAATTACAATAATAATTGTAGCAATACTCATATTTAATACACAAAATATAGTATTAGATAACTTTTTAACACTAAATGACGATTTAGAAACAACAATAGTAGGAGCAGGAGTTGTAGAAACTACAATAAAATTATGGGGATATAGAATACTAGGGGTTATAATCATAATTTCTGTGTTTATGGCTATAAGCTTTTTCAAGAAAAACAATGCTAAAAATGTAATAAAATCATTAGCAATTGTTCCAACTTACTTAATTGCTTTATTTGTAGTAATGGTTGGATATAATGTGTTATTCATAGACGGAAGCGAATTAGACAAAGAAAAATCATATATAACAACAAATATAGAGTTTACAAAAACAGCATATAATGTCAAGATAGATGAAATTGAAATAGAAAGTACAGGAACGATAACACAGGAAGAAGCAGACGAAAATGCAGATGTTATAAATAATAGTGCTGTTGTTACAGAAACAGTCGTGCTAAATAATTTAAGTCAAACACAAACAAGTACTGGATACTATACATATAATCAAGCTAAAGCAATGCTATATAAGAATAAGCTAACATATATAGCAGCAAGAGAAATAAATAGTACAAATACAACATACAACAGTAAAGCAGATGAGTATACACATGGATATGGTGCTATTTTGGTATCTGCAAATGAGACAGATGAAAATGGAAATATAGTGTATATATCAAAAGATTTTGAAAATACAGATATAGACGAACCTAGAATATACTATGGAACAGAAACAAATAGTATAATAACAGTTTCAGAGGATAGCGAAGAATTTGATTATCCTGAAACAACGACACAAAATGCTACAAATACTTATGAAGGCGACGGAGGAATTACATTAAACTTCTTAGATAGATTAGTACTTGCAATAAATGAGAAAAAATTAAGCTTAATTACAGCAAGTAGTGATAGTAAAATTTTATTAAATAGAAATATAATAGATAGAGCAAAAAAGATAATGCCATATCTAATATATGATGAAGAGCCTTACTTAGTAATTGGAGACGACAATAACTTATATTGGGTAATCGATGCCTATACGATATCAAATGAGTATCCATATTCTCAAAGAACAAAAATACAGTATGAAGATAGTACATTAGAAATAAATTATATTAGAAATTCAGTGAAAGTAATAGTAGATGCATACAATGGTGATATAGATTTCTATATTACTGATAAAACAGATCCAATTATTATGGTATATAACAACATGTATGAAGGACTATTCAAAGACGGAAGCGAAATACCAGAAGGAATATCTAAGTATTTTACATATTCAGAATTTTTATACAACATACAAGCAGATATACTAACAATGTATCATGATGTTTCAGCAGATGTATTATATAGAGGAAATGATGTATGGCAAATTGCATCATATTCAAATCAAATAACAACAACTGCTTCTACAGAAATGACACCAACATATACAATGGTTAAGACAGTTGATTCAGATGAAAGTAAACTTGGACTAGTAACAGCATATAATTTATATGAAAAAGAAAGTTTAAATGCGTATTTGGTAGGAACTGTAGAAAATGGAACAAATAAGCTAACATTATATAAGTTTTCTAATGACAGTAGTGTATTAGGACCGATACAACTTGATAGTCTTATAGAACAGGATGAGACAATATCTCAAGAAATATCAAGCTTAAATGTTACAGGAACTAAAATCACTAAAGAAATGATAATTGTTCCAATTAATGAAACTTTACTTTATATAGTTCCAATATATCAAACATCACTTAATGAAACTAATAGTGTACCTGTTCTAAAAAAAGTTGTTGTAGCATCAGGAAATACAATAGCTATAGGAGATAGCTTTAGTGAAGCACTTAACAATTTGTTGTCTCCTACATATTCGGTAAGTGTTGATGTGTCTGATACAAGTACAATTGAAGGTTTGATACAGTCGATTATAAAGGCGAATAATAATTTAACAGAATCAAATCAATCAAATGACTGGTCACAAATGGGTAGAGATATAGATGAACTTCAAGCATTAGTAAATCAATTAGAAGCTATGATGAGTAATGAAGAAGACACAACAGAACAGATTAATGAAAATCAAAATAATACAGTTCAAGATACAAATACTTTAGTAGACGAAAATATAGTTTATATAGACTAATAGCATAAATAAAGAAGATATAGCTAAAATGCTGTATCTTCTTTATTTATATAGGAATTCTTATTTATGTAAAAATGTTTTTTCAACATATAATTTACTAGCAAAAGATTGTGCAACACTTTTAAGAAGTGATTGTTCAAATATATAATCTTCTGGAAGATTATATTCAATACCGTCAAAAGTATAATATATAGCTTTTTCCAATGCTTCACAAAATTGATTATAAGCTGTACTAATTTTTGCTGTTTTAATTGCAAGTTGTATAAGCTCTGATATGTCATTGATACTATATATTTGCTTTAAAATACATATAACTAAAAGAGTTGCTATATGTATCCTATTATATTTTTTCTTTTTTGGTGGTTTGATAAGACCTTGTTTAACATAGTTGTTAATCATGGTTTTTGTGATGATTGGTTCTTCTCTACTACCAAAACAAGTTTTTAAATATTTTTCCAATATATTTACAGTCTGATCTAAATATAAATCCAAATTAGGAAGTTCTGACCACCTTGGCATATGAAAATTTGTTATAGTTGTTTTAGGACTAGTCATAAAATACCTCTTTCAATAATAAAATTATCTAAATCATTATAGCATGTATTAACATAAAATGCAAATTGTTTAAGAGTGCAAAAATAATTTAGTTGAAAAGAGATTGCTTATATAACAATGTAATTTTTCTACCATTTACCTCAATTAATCGGTCATTTTTTAGATGTTGCAATTCTCTAAACATTGCAGAACGATTTACAGCCATATAATCAGCTAGTTCTTTGAGAGAAAAAGGAAGAAAAATTGATTTAGAAGGATTACTATTATATTCAATTTCAAAAAATTCTAGTAATTTTTCTCTTATTTGTTTTTTTTCTAAAATTCTAATTCTTTTATTTCTTTCTTTGAATTTTGTATTAGTTATATCAAAGATATTTCTTAAAAATATATTAAAAAAGTTGTGATTTAGATTTTCAGAATCTATTAATTTATCATAATCTATAACTAAAATTTCAGAATCAGTTTTTGAGATGATTTCGCAGTTGTCATCATCAGTACCAGAAATATTTGTACCAAATACAGAATTTTTATTTAGATTTTCAACTAAAATTTCATTTCCGTTATATTCAATATACAATATTTGTGCAGTTCCTTCCATAACGATGCACAAAATATTTTTATTTTTCATTGTTGATAATATTTCTTCATTTTTATGATACTTATACATGTGAACACCTAGTAAATCAAACAATTTATTAATTTGTAATTTTGATAAATCTTGAAAAGGACTTCTCATATAATCACCTCAAAACCCTGTATTTTAAGCCAAATTTTAATAAAAAAGTTCTATGTAAAAATATTTTATCAAAAAAATAAAAAAGTTGCAATTGCAACTTGTAAAATAAAATTATTATTTATATTATGAGTACATAAATAATATCAAAGGAGGAACAAAAGAATATGAAAATTGTAAAAAGAGACGGACATATAGTAGACTATGATCCAGAGAAGATTAGAATAGCAATAGGAAAAGCAAATGATGAAGTGAAAGGAA
>CAYVWC010000026.1:0-13373 GCA_964455415.1 uncultured Clostridium sp. | reverse complement strand
TACGTACGTGCATTTGAAGCAAATTCCTATTTAAAAGAGCAAAATAGAAAGTTTATTTTTATAAAAGAAAAATTACTGAAATATATGTTAATATAAAAAATAAAGTTCATATGTTATACATTATTACATTTTACTTAATGTTTCATTTCTTCATAAATTTGACAATTCATTAAATATATTGTATAATTTTAAACAATGTATGTCATATTATATATGACGAAGATGAGATTTTAAAATATTAAATATTTGTTGGACGGAAAATTAAATATTTATTAAACGATGTATTAGCGAAATTTACATCGTGATTTAAAATTGTAATTTATTATGGGAGCTTTAAGTAATTAACCGAAATATTACTTAAAAAATTCATGTGCCCGAAGAAAGGAACGGTAAGATAAAATGATTAAAACAAAAGAGAATCAAGAAAATGATTCTATAACAAAGAATAAGAAAAATATAGGAAAAACAAAGCAATTAAACAAAGAAAAAGTAAAAATTGCAGAAAAACATCCTAAGAAAACAGGAAGAAGACCAAAGAAAATAATAAAAGAAGATGTAAATGTGAAAAAATCTCCATTAAAAGTAATACCATTAGGGGGATTATTAGAAATAGGAAAAAATATAACAGTATTTGAATATGAAGATGAAATAATCATTGTAGACTGTGGATTAGCATTTCCAACTGAGGATATGCTTGGGGTAGATTTAGTTGTTGCAGATACAACATATCTAGAAAAAAATAAGGAAAAAATAAAGGGATTAGTTATAACTCATGGACATGAAGACCATATAGGAGGAATACCATATCTTTTAAGACAAGTTAATGTGCCAATATATGCTACAAGACTTACAGTTGGACTAATTAGAAATAAATTAGAAGAACATGGATTATTAAAAAGTACAGAAATGTATGAGGTAGAGCAAGGTACTACTATTGATTTAGGAAAAATGAAGGTTGAATTTATTAGAACGTCACATAGTATACCTGATGCAGTTGGTTTTGCAATTTACACACCAGTGGGAATAGTAGTTCACACAGGAGACTTTAAGATAGATTATACTCCAATAGATGGACAGAAAATAGATTTTGGAAGACTTGCAGAGATAGGAAGAAAAGGCGTTTTACTTTTAATGTCAGATAGTACTAATGCTGAAAGACAAGGATTTACAAAATCAGAAAGCACAATAGGGGAAGTACTAGATGAAATCTTTAGCCATTGCAAAAAAAGAATTGTTATTGCAACTTTTGCTTCAAATGTACACAGAGTTCAACAGATAATAGACTCATCAGTTGAAAATAATAGAAAAGTTGCAATTTGTGGAAGAAGCATGGTAAAAATGATAGAAACGGCTTCAGAACTTGGATACATGAATATTCCTAAAAATACTTTAATAGACATTGATTTAATAAACAAGTATCCAGATGAGAATTTGACAATAATTACAACAGGAAGTCAGGGAGAACCAATGTCAGCACTTACAAGAATGGCATCAGGAGAACATAAAAAAGTAGAAATTACACCAAATGACTTAGTTATAATTTCTGCAAACCCTATACCAGGCAATGAAAAATTCGTTTCAAAAGTCATAGATGATTTAATGCAAATAGGTGCAGAGGTTATATATAGTTCACTTGCAGATATTCACGTATCAGGACATGGTTGTCAAGAAGAGCAAAAACTAATGTTGTCTTTGATAAAACCTAAATACTTTATGCCAGTACATGGAGAATATAGACAATTAACGGCTCATGCGGAAACAGCAGAAAAGATAGGAATTCCTCATGAAAATATATTTATAATGAAAAATCGGACGTGTATTAGAAATATGGCCAGATGAAGCAAAAATCAACGGAACTGTTCCAGCAGGAAAGGTTATGGTTGACGGACTAGGAATCGGAGATGTAGGAAGTATAGTTTTAAAAGATAGACAACATTTAGCACAAGACGGATTAATAATTGTAGTGCTAGCAATTAACTCTGCAACAGCTGAAATAGTGTCAGGACCAGATATAATTTCAAGAGGATTTGTATATGTCAGAGAATCTGAAAGTTTAATGGAAGATATGAAAGAAGTTGTAGGAAAAGAGCTTTCAAAATTAGAAGAAAATCATATAACAGATTGGGCTGTTATAAAAGTAACTATAAAAGATAGTATAAGAGAATTTTTGATGAAGAAAAATAAAAGAAACCCAATGGTATTGCCTATAATTTTAGAAGTCTAAAATCTATTTAATTAAAGTAAGAATACTAAAAAATATAATGGAGGATTTATGGATTATAAAGAACTTGCAAATTTGATATTTCCAAACATAAAGGATAGATCATATTATGAGGAAAAATATCCAGAGAGAAATTTAAAAGAAGGGGCAATGGTTGTTAGATTTGCACCTAGCCCAACTGGATTTGTACATATAGGAGGAATATTTACTAGTGTAATATGTTCAAAAGTTTCTAAGCAAACTGAAGGCGTATTTATGCTAAGAATAGAAGACACTGACCAAAAAAGAGAAGTAGAAAACGGAATAATAGGAATAATAGATGCTCTAAAAAAATTTGATTTAAAGCCTGACGAAGGAATGATAGATGAAGAAAATTCCTTTGGAAATTACGGACCATATAAACAAAGTCAGAGAGGGGAAATTTATCAATCTTTTGCAAAAAAATTAATAGAAGAAAAAAAAGCATATCCATGTTTTTGTAAACAAGAAGAGTTAGAAAATATGAGAAAAAAGCAAGAAGATGCAAAAGTGAGACCAGGATATTATGGAGCATGGGCAACATGTAGAAATCTAGGACTTGATGAAATTGAAAGAAGAATAGCAAATGGTGAAGATTATATAATTAGATTTAAATCTCCAGGAAATCCAGAAAGAAAGATTAAACATCATGATATAATAAAAGGAAATATTGATTTCCCTGAAAATGATCAAGATATAGTAATCATAAAGTCTGACGGACTTCCAACATATCATTTTGCACATGTTGTAGATGATTATTTAATGAGGACGACACATGTAATACGTGGAGATGAATGGTTATCATCACTTCCTGTACACATACAGCTATTCCAAGCATTAGAAGTAAAAATACCTAAATATGCTCACATTGCACCAATTATGAAAGAAGAAAATGGAGCAAAAAGAAAATTAAGTAAAAGAAAAGATCCAGAAGCAGCAGTTGAATATTATTCTAAGGAAGGAATCCCTTCAGATGCAGCAAAAGAATATTTATTAAACATAGCAAATTCAAATTTTGAACAATGGAGAAGGCAAAACAAGACAGCCTCAATTGATGAGTTTAATTTACAACTTAATAAAATGAGTGTAAGCGGAGCTCTATTTGATATGGTAAAACTTTTAGATATATCAAAAACTGTAATATCAAGTTATTCAAAAGAAGAAGTATATGATATGGCATATACTTGGGCAAAGGAATATGATACAGATTTACAAGAATTGCTTGAGAAAAATAAGGAATATTCTTTAAAAGTTTTAGGAATTGAAAGAGGTAATGAAAAACCTAGAAAAGATATAGCAAAATGGTCTGATTTAAAAGAAAATATAGAATATATGTATGATAGTAGATTTTTAAATGCAAACATAGAATATGTATATCAAAATATAAAAGATAAAGATGAAATCAAAAAAATACTTAACGAATATATTGAAAATAAATTCGATATATCAGATGATAAACAAACATGGTTTAACAAAATAAAAGATGTTGCAGAAAAATTGGGTTATGCAAGAGAAGTAAAAGAGTATAAACAAAATCCAGAAAATTATAAAGGGCATGTTGGAGATGTAAGTACTGTAATAAGAATAGCACTAACAGGAAGAGCAAATACTCCAGACATGTATGAAATTATGCAAGTTCTCGGGGACGAAAGCGTAAGAGCTAGACTAAATAAAGCTATTAAATAAACTTCAAGAGGATGAAAGAAATTTCATTCTCTTAAAAGTTTAGAAAGGGAGGAATATTGAGAAACATAAAACTTACTATTGAATATGACGGAAAAGACTTTAATGGTTGGCAAAAACAGCCTAATAAGTTGAATATTCAAGGAGAAATAGAGAACGCAATTAGTAGAATAACGGGAGAAGAAGTTGAACTAAATGCGTCTGGCAGAACAGATGCTGGTGTTCATGCACTTGGCCAAGTTGCTAATTTCAAAACAGAAAGTAAACTAGATACAAATAAATTTATACTTGCATTAAATGCTAATTTAAAAAAATCTATAGTGATAAAAAATGCTGAAGAAGTCTCAAATGACTTTCATGCAAGATATAATTGTAAAGAAAAAACATATAGGTATATAATTAATAATTCTAAATATGGAAATGCTATATATAGAAATTTAGAATATCATATTTCACAGAAATTAGATGTAGAGCAAATGAAAAGAGCAATCATGCATTTTAAAGGGACACATGATTTTAAAGCATTTAAGTCAAGTGGAACAAGTAGCAAAAGTAGTGTTAGAACAATCTATAAAGCTATAATAAGGGAAGAAACGGATAAAATAATAATAGAACTTACTGGAAATGGATTTTTATACAATATGGTAAGAATTATATCAGGAACTCTAGTAGATGTAGGACTTCGGGAAGATAAAAGAAGAGGAAATACCACAAATCATAAAAGAAGGGAACAGACAAAAAGCAGGAAAAACACTTCCACCATATGGACTATATTTAGTAGAAGTAAAGTATTAAAGTAACAAAATAATAAAAAAATTCATAATATATCTTAAAAAGAGAAAATTTAAGGAGTTATATATTATGAATTTTTTATTGTTACTTTTTGCTTTACCAATTGCTACAATAATAATCGCAAGTGTATTAGAACCGATTTTTAAAAATCCAATTGCAGTAGCTGCTCTTACTTTTGCAATATATCTAATAGTGACTTTTGCCGTATTTGAGGCAAATTTCCTAATATTTGTAATTTTATATACAATACTTGCGTTCATTTCAGCAGCAGTTACAAGAGCTATAATAAATCTAATAAATGACAACGATGAAGATGAAACAAGTAATTGTAATAACAATACGAACAATGTAAATAATACAAGTTGCAATTGCAATTGTAATTGTGGAAGATGTTATGGAAATAGATATTATAGATAATGCTTAGATGTCTAAATTCAGAAAAGTGAAGTTTTGCAGTAATATATATACATAAAGTGCGGCAAACAAACCTTGCATCAGTTTACCTATAATATAAGGCTTAATAGATATATCTACTGTAGAAGTTATACTTAAAACTTGTAGTAAAACAGATATACCACCAAATCCAAGCAAAAAAGCACAAATAATGATGTTTATGCTAATTGCTTTCATAGGTATATTTGAAATAATAGAAACACCATTGGTGAGTTCAATAATTCCAGATAATATACCACTTGCAAAGGTATCAGGTATACTCAAAACTTTAAAAAAAGGCGATAAAAAATTAGCAAAAAGTCCAAGAATTCCAGTGCTATTTAGCATAGAAATAATAACACTAAAAAGCATAACAAAACCGCCTATAACCACAATAGTACTTACAGAAGTCATTATACCATTTTGCAAAATGCTTCCTAGATTATTTAATCTAGGAGGTCTTTTTGTTTTTATATCTATATACGAGGATTTCCCTTTTTCTTTACTACCGTGACTTTATCTTCCAAAATCTAAATAAAAACCCAACTGTTAAAGATGATAAAAGATGAGTAATAAAAAGAATTATACCAATAGAAGTATTACCAAAAAGAGAAATACCAACAGTACCTATAATAAAAAGAGGGCCAGAATTGTTTGTGAAAGTTAGCAACCTTTCAGCCTCTTCTTTTGAACATATGTTATTTTTTCTAAAATTAGTTACAATTTTTGCTCCAACAGGATAACCACTAATAATACCCATTATAAGTGGAAATGCTCCTTCACCAGGAACATTAAAAATAGGTCTCATTATCTTATTTAATTTTCTACCAAGAAAATCAATTACATTTGTATGGGAAAGAAGTTCACATGCAATAAAAAAGGGTAATAAAGCAGGAACAATCTGACCGCATCCAAAGAGTTAATCCCTCTTTAGAAGCAGCTAAGTTTTGTTTTGAAAAGACAACAAGACCTATTGCAAATAAAATAAAAAGTATAGTTAATAAATTATCTTTCAAAGATATAAAAATAAAATTAGCTTTTACTGTATTTTTTCTCATAAAACTAGTATATGAGAAAGATTTAATATTTATGAGCTTTGACGATTTAATTTTATATAAATAATCTGATAATACCAAATGAAATTAAAGTAATACTAGATATAATAGTGCAAGCCCTATCAGGAATATTAGCGTTTTTGACGATTTTTTTCCCCAGAAAAATTCCAACAGATATAAATATAAGTTGAAATCCTGAAACCAATAAGGGAAAAAAGAAATTAGAAAAACCACCAATGCTACTACTAATTCCGACACAAATCGAATCAAGAGAAAGGGCTATTCCGAAGCAAAAAAGCTTCTTTTATATCTATACCGTTTAGAATTATCAAAATCAAAAGGTATAGGATTGATAAAAACTAATATACCAATGATTACTAAAATTGTACTACTAATAATATTGGTAATAAATTCAGATAAAATAGAATTGATTAAATTTCCGATACAAAGTGAAAATGAAGAGAAAAATATGGAAACCAGAAATAAAATACATTTAGATGAAATTTGAATATTTGCTTTTTTTATACCATATGTAATACCAATACCAAGAGAGTCTATACTAACAGATAAAGCTAGGATTATAGAATTAAGCATAAATTCCTCCAAATTTAATACAAATTTTCCTATTTACATAATATGAAACAATTATTAAAGATTGTGTCAATAAATACTTAATAAAAAATATTTATACATAAAATCTAAAGACAAGCATATATATTAACTAATATCAAAGAAAGGAGACAAAGGATTTGGAATATTTAATGTCAAAAGAAGAGATAAGAAGAAAACTTAAGAGTAATTTTATAACAGGATTATCTGAAGAGGAGGCTGAAGATAGGTTAAATAAAAATGGAAAAAATAAATTAGAAGAACATAAAAAAGAGAATATAATTATTAAATTCTTAAAACAATTTAATGACTTTATGATTATTATTTTAATAATTGCATCAATTATATCAGGAATTATGGCTAAAGTTGACGGTACAGGAGATTATATAGAGTCAATTATAATTATAGCGATAGTTGTATTTAATGCTATTATGGGGTTAATACAGGAAAGCAAAGCAGAAAAATCATTAGAAGCTTTACAAAAAATGTCAGCTCCTGTTTGTAAAGTAATAAGAAATGGCAAAAAAATTATAATTCAAGGAGAAGATGTGGTAGTAGGAGATATAATAATACTTGAAGCACGGAAATTATGTACCAGCAGATTGTAGATTAATTGAAAGTTTTAATTTAAAAATTGATGAATCAATTTTAACAGGAGAGACAGTACCAGTATTAAAAAATGCAGAAGCTAAAATACATAAAAATGCAAGTGATGCTGACATGTTAAATATGGCATTTGCTACCACAATAGTTGTCGGAGGACATGCTAAAGCAATAGTAACGAAAACAGGTATGGAAACAAGGGTTGGAAGTATCGCAAAAATAATAATAACAGATGAAGCGCCAAAAACACCTATACAAAGAAAACTAGAAGAAGTAGGAAAGACACTTGGAATAGTCTGTCTAATCATTTGTTTTGCAATATTCATAATTGGAATTTTTAAAAATATATCTATAAAAGAAATGTTCATGACATCAATAGGACTTGCAGTTGCAGCAATTCCAGAAGGTTTGCCTGCTATTGTTACAATAATGCTATCTATTGGTGTTACCAAAATGGCTAGAAAAAATGCAATTATAAGAAGATTAGCCGCTGTAGAAACGTTGGGAAGCAGTAGTATAATTTGTTCGGATAAAACGGGAACTTTAACACAAAATAAAATGCAAGTTGTAGAAAGTTATGGAGATACAGAATTTATCCTAGAACTTGGTACAATGTGTACTGATTGCGAAATATCAAATAATGAAGTATTAGGAGAACCTACAGAAGTTGCTATAGTAAATAAAGCATTAGAGTATGGAATAAATAAAGAAAAACTATACACACATATGCAAAGAATAAATGATATACCCTTTGACTCCAATAGAAAATTGATGACAACAATACATAAAATAAAAGATAGATATAGAATAATAACAAAAGGTGCTTTAGATGTTTTACTAAACAGATGTAATAGGATATACATAAATGGAGATATAAGAGGAATTACAGATAGCGATAAAAACATAATCTTATCCAAAAACTCAAATATGGCAAATAAAGCATTAAGAGTTTTAGCAGTTGCTTTTGCAGATTTAGAAAATTTACCACGAGAAATAAATACAAAAAGTATAGAAAAGGATTTAATATTTGTACGGTCTAATTGGCATGATAGATCCCCCAAGAGAAGGTGTCAAAGAAGCAATTAGAACTTGCAAAAATGCAGGGATAAAGACAGTAATGATAACAGGAGATCATATTGAAACAGCAAAAGCAATAGCAAAAGATTTAGGAATTTTAACTGAAAACTCACTTGCAATAACTGGAAAAGAATTAGATAAAATTCCACAAAATGTTTTAGAAAAAGATATTATGAAATATAGTGTGTTTGCAAGAGTATCCCCTGAACACAAAGTGAGGATAGTAAAAGCATTTAGGAATATAGGAAAGATAGTTGCAATGACAGGAGATCGGAGTAAATGATGCTCCAGCATTGAAAAATGCGGATATTGGTATATCTATGGGATTAAATCGGAACTGATGTGGCAAAAAATGCTTCAGACATGATTTTAACTGATGATAATTTTGTTACAATCGTTGAGGCAGTAAAACAAGGAAGATGTATATATAATAATATTAGAAAAGCAGTACATTTCTTAATTGCGACAAACATCGGAGAAATAGTAACAATATTTTTAGGTCTCGTATTAGGAATAAATGCACCATTACTTGCAATACAACTTTTATGGATAAATTTAGTTACAGATTCAATACCTGCAATAGCCTTAGGATTAGAACCAGAAGATAAAAATATAATGAACAAAAAACCTAAAAATCCTAAATCAGGAATATTTTCAGACGGACTATGGGGAAAGATTATTGTTGAAGGAGTGATGATAGGAGTTCTAACACTATTTATATTTAGTTTAGGAAACAAACTATATGGTTTAGAAGTTGGAAGAACAATGGCATTTGTATCATTAGGCATGATAGAAATGGTACACAGTTTTAATATAAGAAGTGAAGAATCAATTTTTAAAGTAGGATTATTTCATAATAAATATCTGATAGGAGCATTTCTAATAGGAGCAATAATGCAAATAGGAATTGTATTTATACCTAGTCTAGCAAATGTATTTGACCTAGTAATTTTATCTAAGACACAGTGGGTATATGTAGCACTTATATCTATAGCACCAATTATAATAGTAGAGCTTCAAAAGAAAATTAATGAGTTTATATTTGGAAAAACAGTGTATAAATATAAAGAAGCTAGAAGTTAAAGATTAGTCATAAAACGTGGCATGTAAGAATATCTTATGTGCCATGTTGTTTTAATTTAAAAAACTTCCTAATATTTCTTGATTTATTAATATTGGTATAGTAGAATATAAAATATAAATTAGGAGGAAAAATGTTGAATAGAACAAATGATATACAGGAAAAATTAAAATATTTAAAATTAAATTTAAACAAAATACCAAATTGTCTGCTTGAGGGAATAGAAATAGGTATCAAACCTGCAAGAAATTATGAAGAAAAAAAATATAGAGTTTATAAGTACGTACCAATAAGTAAAATAAATATCCTAATAACAAAGGCTAATAGAATGAACTCGCTTCAAGAAAAGTGTAAAATGGCATCTCCTCTATATTCATATCTAGTTCCAGAAGATGAAGAAGGTATACTAAAGCATACAATGTTTTTAAAAATGCTCCAAGACATGAACATAGCAGAAATAGAAGAAATAGAAAAAGAGCAAATAAAACTAAGGAAGCAAATTCCTTTTAAAGTTAAGTATAAAGAAAACTATTTGTGGCAGATATATTATTCAGAATACACAAAAAACTATTATATGTTAGCCCCAATAGAAGACCAAGATTGCTCTTGTTTATTTTATCTAATAAAAGAAAAAATAGAATATGAGAAAACAGGCAAAGAAAAAGAAATATTTGTACCTATAAGTTATCTGGACTATTCAAGAAAATACTTTACAAAATCACAAGATGCAGATATAGAAAAATACTTATGGCAGTTCACAAAAGATTGGCCACTGATGTACGAGGTATATGATAAAAACGAAAATATGAGTTTTCAAATAGTAGGAAATACAAATGTTTATGAGAAAATAAATAGTGTTTATAAAATTTCATTAGAAAGTCACGAAGAAGCAAGTAAATTTTATAAACTCTTAAAAGCACTATTTATCCTAGAAACAGAATTTCCAAATAGATATAAGTTTGAAGTCAAGATAGCAGAAAACGGAGGGCTAGAATTTGTATATAATTCTAAAATTATAGAATATGAAAACTTAAGCAAATTAATCAAGGAAGAATTCTTAAAAAATAGGATAGAAAGCGAAAGATTAAATGAAGAAATAATAAAATTAAATAACAAATTGGAAGAATTAAAATTATTGGAAAAAGACAAAGAAGAAGAATATAGAATGAGACAAAAACAAGTCGCATTGTATTTGGAGTGTAAAAAGAGCTTCTTTGGAAAAATAAAATATTATTTTAAAGGCAAGAAAGAACATAAAATATTAAAAAAGAAAGAAGAACTAACAATAGATAATAATCAAGAGATAGAGACACAAAATGATGTATATGATACAAAAGAATATTATACAATAGAAGATTTAGTAGATATTACTAAAATTTTAGATAGAATAACAAATCAAGTAAGAAATACTAATTCAGATATAAAAGCATTGGAAGATTCAATTGACAGATTAACAAAAAGAATAGATAATGCAAAAAAATATATTGATGAGATAGAAGAACACAAAAAAAGTATATTTGAATTTTGGAAATTTGTAAATAAAGATACGGTACTTCGGATTAAATGAAGGAGAAGTAGAAGAGCCATATCATAATGAAATAGAAAAAGTATTTGATTATGAAGAAGATATTGAAGAAATTGGTAAAAAATTAGATAAGCATAATAGGGAAACATTTTCAAAAGATGAATTTGATAGTATATGTATAACAGACACACAAGTATTATCAGATATTAACAAAATCAGGAATAATGAACAAGAAGATTTTAATGAAAGCATAGAAAACTTGAAACAAGAAGCATTAGAAACAGAAATACTATTTGCAACAGAAGAATTTGATATATTCGGCTCAATGACAGAAGATAAAACAAAGATAAATACTTTAGGAAATACAAAACATAGAGAAATTAAGAAGAATAAATTTAGAATATTAGACATAACAAAAAATACAAAAAATGAACAATATATTAACCGTTTAAAAGAAATAATTTCTTCTTTAGACAAATCGATAAACAGAGCATTTTTTGGGATGAAGATAAAAGCATTTTATGCAAGTACAGAACCATTAAATACAAAGGATTACAACTTGTTATATATAAATCCAAAAGATGCGTTAGATAAACTAAAAGATTTTGAAAAGATTAATTTATACAACATAAAACTAAATAAGAAGACTAAAGGGATTGCATTAACTAATATAATATATTATGATAATACAAATAGAACTCTCCCATTAGGTATGAACGTATCAGATAAAATATTAGTAGATATGAGTAAACTAAATTTAGAACTAAAAAAGCAAAAATTATTTAGGATAAATCAAGAAATTGATGAAATGACTGTACAAACAAAAATAATATGCGTATATGAATACGACTCAATAAGTATGGAGGAAAAAAATTAGAATGAGTACTAAAAAGAAGAAAAAGACTAAATTGGGGATAAAAATACTCAGATTATTCATAGTAATATTAATATTATTAATAGCATATGTAGTATATATGATGATATATAAAGTAAGTAGTATAAAAGATATATTCAAAACTGTAGAGACAGAAGAAGCTATAGTTTCAGAATATATTGTTTATGGAACACACCTAAATATAAAAGGAAGTCTCGAAGTAGAAAATTCCAATATTGAAAAAGTAAGTCTTTCATTAAAAACAATCAACACAAAAGATCAACAAGAGATTAATATGGAATATGAAACAACTGAAAATGGGATAGAATTTTCCACATCAGAGTTAATAAATGAAGGTATCTACCTAGAAGAATTAGCTGCAAATACATATTATTTATTCGTTAAAGTAGATTATTCAAATGGGACAAGCAAGTATTATTCATTAAAAGATAATACAGACTATGGTTATGATGAAGACGAAAACTTAGAATATTATACAATAACAAAAAATGGTAAAAATAACAAAATAGATATAAAATTTGCAAACTATAATATGTCTGAAGAAAAAATAGAATATATGTATATGAGTGTTGGCTATAGTAAGCTACCTGACGACGTTTATGATGTAGTTATAGATCCAGGACATGGAGGAGCAGATGTAGGAGCAGAATATGGCAAATACAATGAAGCAGAATTGACTCTTAAAATTGCAAAAGCTGTAAAAGCAGAACTTGAAGATTTAGGACTAAAAGTACTAATCACACGAGATGGAACAGAAGGAAATGAATATAATGTATATAGTGTATATGATAGTGACGGTAGAGTAAACCTTACAGGAGCTTCAAAAGCTAAATATGTATTTTCAATTCATATAAATAGCATTGAAGAAGCAAATTCACAAAGTGGTGTAGAAATATATGCACCGTCAAAAGCAAATTTGAGTTTTGCAAAATCTTTGGCAGATAATATAGTAGAATATGCGGAAACAACATATTCTAACCTTAGTGTTGATTACAAAGTTGAAGAAGGAGTATATGTCAGAGTATTAACTGAAGAAGATATAGCAGAAGCCGAAGCAAATGCAATAGCCAAAGGATATGAACCATATGACATTAAAGAAGATACACCATATTTATATATGATAAGAGAAACAGGAGGAATTGCAACAGGAGCATATGTTGACGGAAGAAATACTGCGTATGGTACAAATATGTATTATGACTCAAATATTGGAGTAGAAGCATATTTATTAGAACTCGGATATATAAATAACAGAATAGATTTAGAAAATATAGTTAACAATCAAGAAGGATATGTAGAAGGAATTGTAAAAGCAATAAAAGATGAATTATTAGGAGAAGATTATGTTGCACCAGTAAAGAAAGATAAAACAGGAAATAATG
>CAYVWC010000025.1:0-13606 GCA_964455415.1 uncultured Clostridium sp. | reverse complement strand
TTATATCTTAATCTATTACTTTTAGCAAGATATATTGATTTATTTTAAGTAAAAAATATTTTTCTTTTTCTATCACTCTCCTTATTCATTTGTTATTTATTTGTGATTTTCTTAGGATAGAATCTTCCTTAAGATTTTCATTTTGCATAATTCAAAAGTTGTCTTTGATTTTATAAAAAGTTATACATTACTTATATCGTTTATATATGTTTTTGTCAAGAAAAAATATTCTACATATTTCGACATAATGCCTATTTTAATCCCCAAAAAAGATGATACTTTACAGCATCATCTTTTTTCATAATCTTAATTCAAATATTATTCAAAATTTTTGCATGACTTAATAGGTAATATTTAATAAATTTCCTGTTTGTTTTTCGTAGTGTAATTAATTTCAAGAGCAATAATTTTCCTAGATTTCTACTATTCCTCCAATTACCTTACTACTTTCACGTTTAGGTATTATTCTTGAACCTCCTGCTATAATTATTCTGTCTCCCTTTTCAATATACCCTTCTTTTTCTAGCTTATCTAATCCCTTATCTAATAAGTCTTCAATTGTTTTTTGTTCTGGTAATAATATTGGAAATACGTTCCAAATTAATGCAAGTTGATTATATGTTTTTTCATTTGAAGTCACTGCAAATACTGGACATTTAATTCCAAGTCCCGAAAGATATCTTGCTGTATTTCCAGTATCTGTATATGCAACAACAGCTTTTGCATTAATTTTTCTTGCCATTCTACATACTGTATAGTTAATATTATACTCTAAATCATCTGTTTCTAATTTTTGATATTTATCGTTAAATCTTTCCCAATATTTAATTTGTTTTTCTATAGTCTCTGAAATGTCAACCATAGTATGAACGCATTCTACTGGATATTCACCTGTTGCACATTCTCCTGAGAGCATTATTGCTCCTGTTCTATCATAAATTGCATTTGCAACATCACTAACTTCCGCTCTAGTTGGTCTTGGACTATGTGTCATTGACTCAAGCATTTGAGTTGCTGTAATTACAGCTTTTCCTTTTCTGTTACAAATCTTTATTATATCTTTTTGAACTATTGGAACTTCTTGACATGGTATTTCTACTCCTAAATCTCCTCTAGCAACCATTATTCCTGCTGAATTATCTATTATTTCTTCTAGGTTGTCTAGTCCCTCTTGATTTTCTATTTTACAAATTATTTTGATATCTTTTCCACCATTTTCATCTAGCACTTTTCTTATTGCAAATATATCTTCTTTATTTCTAATAAATGAAGCTGCAATATAGTCAAAACCTACTCTTGCTCCGTCCTTTAAATCTTGTATATCTTTTTCTTTTAATGCAGGTAAGTTTAGATGTACTCCTGGAATATTTACACTTTTTCTACTTCCAAGTTTTCCTCCATTTTCTACTTCGCATACTACATCTTTTCCTTTTATTTCTATAACTTTTAGTTCAATTAAACCGTCATCAACTAATATAAGTGTTCCTACACTTATATCTTTATATAGATCTTTATATGATATAGATACTTTTGTATTATCTCCTGTAATATCATCATTTACAAGTGTAAATGTTTGTCCTTTCTCTAAAGTTACTGGTGCTTCTTCTAGCATTCCTATTCTTACTTCTGGCCCTTGAGTATCTAGTAATAAAGCTACTGGTTTATTTACTTGTTTTCTAGCTTCAAAAAATTTTTCAATTTTTTCCTTTTGCTCTGGATAACTACCGTGTGAGAAGTTTATTCTTACTACATCCATACCAGCATTCATTAATTCAACTAGTCTGTCTTCACTAGCTGGTCCAATTGTACATACAATTTTTGTTTTTCTTAAATAATTGTCATTCATTTTTAATTCTTCCTTCCCTTCTCTTTAAAGTTCTTATATAGTATACCACATTTTAAATTTTTTGTACACTTTTTTCTTAATTTACTTGTCAAATTCTTGGTTATATCATATAATGTTAATATTAATAGGATAATATAATTATATCTCCTATTTAAAAATAATCTTTGGAGGTATATATGAAAACTCCTTTATTTTTAGGCTGTGGAACAGCTATCGCAACACCTTTTACATCTGAAGGTGTAAATTTTGAAGAGTTTAGAAAACTCATTGAATTCCAAATTTCAGAAGGAATTGATGCCATTATTGTTTGTGGCACTACAGGTGAATCTGCAACAATGTCTGCTGATGAAAAAAAAGAAGTAATTAAATTTGCAGTAGAAGTTGCAGCAAAACGTGTTCCTATAATTGCAGGAACTGGTTCTAATAATACCCAATCATCAATTGAAATGTCAAAATTTGCAGAAAGCGTTGGAGCAGACGGACTTTTAGTAGTCACTCCATACTACAACAAAGCAACTCAAGCTCGGTCTTATTGCTCACTATAAGGCTATTGCAGAAAGTGTCAAACTTCCAATAATTGTATATAGTGTTCAATCAAGAACTGGCGTAAATGTTCTACCAGAAACTTGTTTAGAACTTTCAAAAATTCCAAACATTGTTGCAATTAAAGAAGCAAGTGGGAACATTTCTCAGGTTGCAAGTATTGCAAACCTTTGCCGAGATGATTTAATCATCTACAGTGGTAATGATGATCAAGTAGTTCCTATACTTTCACTTGGTGGCTCTGGTGTAATTTCAGTTTTATCTAACATCGCACCAAAACAGACTTCAAAAATGGTACATGATTTTCTAAATGGAAATGTTGAAGAAGCAAAAAAAGTTCAATTGGATTGTATTCCACTTGTAAATGCTCTATTTTGTGAGGTAAACCCAATACCTGTAAAAGAAGCTTTAAACATAATGGGATTTAATTTTGGGATTCCAAGATTACCTTTAACAAAAATGACTGATAAAAATAGAGAAGTACTTATAAAAGCTATGAAAGATTTTAATTTAATTTAATTTTAAACTTTAAAAAATTTGCTAGGAGTTTCCTAGCAAATTTTTTAATTGTTTTTTAATTAAATCCATATGCTGATAGTAAGAATCCTCCCATGTAAACTTCGATACATGGCACTAGTACAACTAGTACGAAGAAAATTAATACAACACCAACTATTGCATATACAATTTGAGGTAATACTTTTATTGTTTTATCTAATAGATTGTTTATGTCCATTTCCATATATTCTACAAGTTTTTCCATCATTTCTGCTAAGTCTGTATTCATACCTATTTTTAACATTTCTGTCATCATAGGAGTTGCAAGTTTTGATCTTTCAAATGGTTCTATCCAAGATTGTCCTATAAGGATATTGTTTATTGCTGCTTCCATTATAGATAATAGCACAAAGTTTTTTGTTACATTTTTTGCAACCTCCAAAGACTCTTGTATTCTCATACCATTTTTTAAATTTAAAAGCATAGCTCTCATAACTCTTGAAAAGTCTATAGCAAATATTAATTGACCAAATATAGGCATTGTATATTTGAAATAATGAAAATTATATTTACCTTTTGGAGTATTAATATACCACACAGTTATACCAATTGCAGCAAGTATTAATGTAGTAGGGATATACCAGTATTCAACCAGTGTATTTATAAAATTAGAAAACCAAATACTTAATGCTGGAAGAGTTGTTTGAGATCCCATTGTATCATACAAGTCTTGAATTGCAGGTATTGCAACAATTGTACCTGCAATTAACATTACTAATAGCAATATAAATTGTGCAATGTTTGGTATAAGTATTCCTTTTAAAGTCTTATTAAGGACATCAGTATCCTCTAAGTATTTAACTGCTTGTTCTAGTGCATTAGTTAAGTTTCCAGATACCTCACCAACTTTAATCATATTTATATACAAATATGGGAATACATCTCCATAATATTCCATTGTAGAATACATATTTTCTCCGTGCCTCTACTCCTGCAAGTATATCTTCTAGTATTCCTTTAAATGTAAAATTTTCTGTACTGTCTATTATTGTGTTAAGAGCATGAATATTATTAAAATTTGCTTTTTTCAATAAATAGAAGTTTTGTGTAAATACGATTAAATCTCTTGAAGTTATTCTTTCTGATTTCGTTATACTATGATATATCTTATCAAAATAAGTAGTTCTTGCTTTCCCCCTACTAAGAAGTATATTTGTTGTATCAACATCTTTTAAAATATCTTCTACACCTTTAGTATTTTTTCTAACCATTCTTTTAGATTTTGCTCTTTGGAGTGATCTATCTACATTTATAGGTGAAAGATTATTTCTCTTAAGTCTTTTTATTGCTGCATATTTACTACTTTCTTCTATGGTATTAGAAACAATAACTCCATTTTCCGTTATAGCCCTGTACTTATAAATAGGCATATGCTTTACCTCCTATTGTTAAATTAACTTATCTTTTTTGATTTTTAATTGCATAATTGTTCTATTTAATATTTCTATATTCTTTTCTTCTATTTGTGCTTTTGCTTGATCAAGAGTAATTTTTTCTTGTACAAATAGTTTTGCAAGAGAATTTATTAAACTTATATTTCCCTTATCCTGATTACTTTGTATAGCATCTTCTACTTCTGCTGTTCCTAATTTTTCTTTTCTTATAAGACCTGATATAATATTATCAACTACCATAACCTCAGGTATTAATACTAATTTTCCGTCTGTTCCTTTTATTAATCTTTGTGATAAAACAAGTTTTAATAAAGATGATAACAAATATTTTACACTTGATTGATCTCTTATTTCATAAAAGTTTATCATCCTATCTAATGTTTCCGCACAAGATTTTGTGTGCAATGTTCCAATTACTAAATGTCCAGATTCTGCTGTCTCTATCGCTGCATCCATTGTTTCTTTATCTCTAATCTCTCCTATAACAACTATATCACAATCCTCTCTTAAAGAGTTTTTAACACCGTCACTATATGATAGAGAATCTTTACCTCTTCCTATTTCTTTTTGTACTATTATCGATTTTTTTGATGTATGTCTATACTCCACTGGATTTTCCAAAGTTAATATTTTTTTATTACTTTCTTCATTAATTACATTTATTAATGCATTCAAAGTAGTAGTTTTTCCTGAGTTTGTTTTTCCTGTTACTAATATTAGTCCTTGTGGTTGTTCGACTACATTTCTTACAACTTCTGGTATACCTAAAGACTCATATTTAGGCAACTCACTTTTTATCAATCTTAAAGTAAATGTAGGTGTATCATTTACATATGATATATTAACCCTTAGTCTTATACTCTCATATTCAAAGGACATATCAAGTTTTCTAGTTTGATTAAATACATCATCCTTATCTACATTTCCTCTTATGAAATAATCATATATTTCGTTCATATCCTCCTCTGTTAATACTTCAGAAGATTTAGCCTCTATCAATTCTCTTATAATCCTTAACATTGGTTTTAACCCACATATTAGGTGTATATCTGATGCATCTTTTTCTATTGCTTCATCTAAAATTTTATCAATATGAACCATTTCTTTCCCTCCAAAACATTTTAATATATACGTAATTTTCCATTTAGTTCTTCTAAATTAGTAACTCCTTCAAGTACTTTTTCAACTCCGTCTACAATTAACGGTCTATATCCATATTTCATTGCTTCTTCTTTTATTTTTAACGTAGACTCATCTTGAGTTATAAGCTCTCTTATTTCTTCATTTAATACTAATATTTCAAATACACCTATTCTATCATAATATCCAACACCATTACATTTTTTGCAACCAACAGCATCAAAAGTAGTTTTACCTTCCAAATTGAATTTTACACCGTTTTTCTCCTCAATTGAGTGTATAAAACTAATCTCTTCTTTTGTAAATTCTCTTTCCTTTGCACAGTCTTTGCAAAGTCTTCTAACTAGTCTTTGAGATACGCTTGTTGCAAGTGTACTTGCTATATCATAGTTAGACACTCCCATTTTTCTAAGTCTTGTTATTACTTCTATAGCATCTATTGTGTGTATTGTTGATAATACATAGTGTCCTGTTTGTCCTGCCTGCATAGCAATTTCCGCTGTTTCCTTATCTCTTATTTCTCCAACTAAGATTATATCTGGATCTTGTCTTAGAACTGTCCTTAATGAATCTAAAAATGATGTTTTCATATCCACTTCTATTTGGTTTAATCCTGGTATTCTTATTTCTACAGGATCCTCAATTGTTGTTATATTTATTTCTGCTCTATTTAAAAGTTGAATAATACTATAAAGTGTTGTTGTCTTTCCTTCTCCTGTAGGTGCTGCAACTATTGTTATACTATTTTTCTTATCCAAACAATCTTTTCCTAATTTTTCATCATTTGGAAAGCCACGTTCAAATATTTCTCTTATATTAGCATTTTTCTTTAATAATCTTAAAACAAATTTTTCCCCATGAACATTTTTTTGTGAAGATACACGTATATTATAGTCTGGATATACTATAATTCTACCGTCTTGGGACTCTTGTTTTTCTTGGTGCATATTAGATATAGCTTTTAATCTTCCTATTAATTGTTGTTGTTTATCTTTTGCTATTTCTGCAACTTCAAATAATTGTCCGTCTATTCTATAACGTATTCTGACTTTATCATCCATTGGTTCAAAGTGGATATCACTTGCTCTTTTTTCCATACCTGTTTTTATTATACTATCCACCATACCAGTAATATCACTACCAATATTAATTTTATCAGATACTTGCCCACTCATTCCGTTCAATATATTGTATATATTAGATTTAAAACTAATATACTTATCCATAACTAAACCACGATTTAGAAGTAATAATCTAATAGTTTCTATAGCTCTTCTATTTGCAGTATCAGAAAAGCATACTTGTGCCCTTCCTTCTTGTACATCAAACAATATTGCATTATTTTGTCTCATTACGTCTAGTGAAATATAATCATCAGCTTTAATTTTTACATCATGAGGCGTTATCATCATTGTCTTTTCATCAAATATTTCACCTATTGCTTTCAATAGTTTTTCTGGATCACATAATCCTAAATCATAGATTATATCCCCCAATTTTTCTTTTGGATGCTTTTTTTGATATTCAAGAGCTGTTTGTATTTGTTCTTCCCCAATGATTCCTTTTTTCACTAATTCTATTCCTATAGGTTGTCTCCTCTTTACATCCATTTAAAATCTCCTCCTATCTTTTGTTTCTATATTCTAAAGTATTTCTTCATTATCTTCAGACTCTGTATCCAAATTTTCTAATACATAAGTTGTAGTCTTTTCATAATCACCTATTGTCATACTTATTTTAACACTATTATTTTCTTCATCTGCTGTTATTAATATACTGTCAACATCTTCACAAATTTTCACTTTATTTCTATATAATATATTATTTTGCACTAAGTATTCAACACTTACAGTATCATTACCAGAAATAGTCACTCCTTCTATATTTTGTGTTTCTGTACTTTCTATTGTATATGATATTATTATATAGTCATCATAAGCTTCTTGTATCTGTGCTCCTTTTCTTTTTATATCATTTATAAAATACATATTAAATTTTGCATAAGCAACAGCACTTTCTGATTCATTATCAAAACTATTTATATTAGCATAAAAAGAAGCCGTTATGCTTGATATTCCAGCAATTATAAAAGTCATTAAGATAACATATACTATCAAGGATATTAATGTTATACCTCGCTCCTTTTTCATCTCTTCCCTCCTATGTTTTAGCAAAATCTATTGGAATTAATTTGCCACCTTTAATCTTTGAAATTCCAATGTTTCAGTATTCTTTCTTGAAACAGGATAATCTATAGTTAATGTTACTATTTTTACAACTCCATCTCCTTTATAATCTTCAATTTTTAGTTCTATTTCATAAGTTCCTATTGTAGCTGAAACAGTTTCTACATTTCCACTTGTTGAAATACTATTATATTCTAATGCTGCTAAAGATTCTATTTCTAGTATCTCATAAGATGCTGTTACTTCTCCAAAAGCTATTAATCCAATATGCTCAAATATATCTACCGCATAATTTACAGCTACTGCTGTTCTTTTAGCTTCTATAGAAGATAAGTATATATTATATGAAACAGATGTCATTATTACCACAAATATTAATATTACAAGCATAGCAATACCTAAATCTATTGTAGTGAAACCTCTTTTACTTCTTAAATTTATTTTCATTATATCACCCAATTGCATAAGAAATTATTTATTAAAATTAGTATAATATTTGATACGCATAAGTACAAACCTATTGGAAGTTTTATATCATTATCACTTGTCTTTACTATCACTTTCCTCATAAGTCGTTCATTGATTTTTTTCTCGAGCATAATTATTGCAATCCACAATAATGTGAAAGTTATAGTTATGTATGTTAATATGGCTCCTGAGAAAATGAGCATATATAGTATTAGCATCAATATTTCTATTGTATAACTATCATGAAGCTTTTTTCTGATAAATACTATATTTGATATTAAAAGCATAATTAATAATATTAGATATATGATATATGTATATATAGCTTCGATATTTAGTATACATACATATGTCATATACACAAAAGCTAAAACCATACCAAAAACAAGCAAAGATTTTTGTATTTGTATTTTTTCTTTATCTATTCCTGCGATAATGAATAATGATGCAATATATATTATAAAAAGCAAAAAGTATATTATCAAATTAGTATCCAAATTATACACATCTGCCTTAAGCGAAAGTGCGAATAATAAAAATACTATTCCTGATAATATTTCTAATAATAAATATCTTATTCTTATTTTTTGTTTGCAATATGCACACTTACCACCTAAAGCAATATAGCTTATAATTGGTATTAGATCTTTAAACTTTAATTTTGTTTTGCAGTTTGGACAAAAAGAATGTTTATAAAGTATGTTTTCTCCTAGTGGAATCCTATATACGGCTAATGTAAAAAAACTGCCAAATAATGTTCCGATTATAAATATTAGCCCATATATTATAATTTCCATAAGATTTCCTCTCTTTTTGTCTTGATTTTTAAAATATTAGGCATATACATGTAAAAATGTATATGCCTCAGTTGTACTTTTGATCAATTTTCAACATGATCTATTTTTCTTCCTTTTTAATTATCATTACTAACCATTAACTAGCACCGTTCATTATTGATGAGATAACAGTGATAGTACTTTCAAGCAATGACTCTGTACTATTAATAATGTTGTTTTCTCTTGCAGCTTCATTTGCATAATCTACTGCGCCATTTACAGCATAGTTAACTATTCCAGAATTGTAAACAGCAGCAATTGATACAGCAGCCAAGATGACCAAAATAATGATTGTAATGATAAGTGCTACTAAAGTAATACCTTTTTCTTGTCTTAGCATAAAAACTCCTCCTTATAAATTTTGTATATATTTAATTAATTAAATATAACCAATATTATCATTTTGTACCAGTACTATTATAGAAAGTATTTGAATTTGTGTCATTGCTTGCTGTCGAACCTGAGCTTGTATTACTAGACTGGGTATTTGTATTTATTGAGTTAGTATCAGTTACATCGTTTTCGTCAGGAGTCTCGTTTTCATATGTTGAAAATGGATTGACTTTTCCTTTTGTATATTCATTTGTTTTTTCATAAGTATTTAAATCAGCAGATGTAATTTGATAAGTAACTAACACCGTCTCGTTTTCTGTGATTTGCTCATTAAGTTCTTCTTGTATACTTTCTGATGTAGTATAGGTTGCAACACTAGGTATTGTTTTGTTTGTTGGTATATAATCATAGAAAAATACTCCTAGTGCTAATATTATTGCAGTTAATAATAAAAGTATAATTATTATTTCTTTTATTATTGATTTAACCATTGTATAATCCTCCTCATGATTGTTGTTCTTGTATTGAACTAGCTACTGATGGTACATCTACACCTATTGAGCTTTCTTCATCTTCATCTTCTTCTGTAGAACTTTGTGTTGTACTACTTATTACTGAGGATAAAGAATCTTCATCTATTGCTATATTTCTAATAATAAATGTTGCTTGCAATGTATCTTCTGAATATGGTACTAATGTAAATTCTTCAATTTTAAATCCTAAATTTGAATCATTTTCTATTGAATATATAAATTCTGATATTGAAATATATTCACCAATTGCTGTAAATGATATATTATATAATCCAGATAGACTACCTGTTGATACATTTGCTTGCATAACTACATTGTTGTTTGTTGCGTAAAGTCCTATCTTTGTCCATAAATAGCCTAGTTCATATTTTTCTGTTTGATTAGCAGCTGCAATTTCTTCTTCTGTACTATATGTTATTGTGTCTTGATATCTTTGCTTCGCTGTTTGCAATGCACTAACGCTACTTGATAAACTCGATAGCGCTGATGCGTAATCACTATTTATAGCTGTTGATAATTCTGCTATTTGTGTGTCTAAATCATTATTTTCATCAATGATTTGCTCTATCGAAGGAATTGTGAAACTTCCTATTGATATTCCTGATGTTAGCATTATTCCAAATGCAGTTAATAGAATTATTATCAAAAGCATTATTAATATTTTTCTCATGGCAATTCTCCTTCTATTGTAACTGTAACAACATCATTTTGTTTTTGTGATGTATCAGATACTATATTAGCAAGAATTCCGTCTTGTTCCAATTTTGCCATAAATATTCCTAATTGCTCATATTTATCTGATTGTGCTACAATTGTTATTTTTGTTCCTGAATTTGTGATTGATGTTAATTGTACATTTACAGGTATTATATACATTATTTCATTTAATAATGTAGGAATTGCATATTTTAGTCTTTTGTTTTCTGTTTCAGTCTGACTTCTTTCTTCAATACTTTCTACAAGACTTGTGTATTCAGTTGTTTTCTGATCTACTTTTGTTATGTCAGAATTTATTGCAACTAATTGTGTTTGAAGATTAGCTTTACTGTCTTGAGTTTCTGAAATTTTATTTTGTATCTGGTTAGATAAAAGTACTGCAAAAACTCCATATATTACCATTATTAAGAGTATTCCTGACACCCCTCTTATTAAACCTTTTTCTATTGGTGCTAAAGCATCTTTGAAGTCCATTTTCAAGTCAATTTTACTTAACCATGGATTTGGTTTTCCAGATTTCGATGTTCCAATTTCTATGTTCATCCATTCTGGAAGTTTATCTGCCAATGTTTCTTTTTTGAAGTTTATTCCTTTTAACCCTTCTCCTACTCCTTGTAGTCCTAATGCTATTGCAGAATTCACTTCAATATAGTCTTTCATGTTTATTTCTGTTCCAATAGCTCTTATGAAATATGGTTTTAATATTTCACATTTTACATCTTCTAAATATTCTTGGAAATAAATATCAATATTATTAATAACTGCCGCTGTTCCACTTATATAAAGTCTATCTATTTTGTTTAAACTGTCATTTAATATTTTCTTTACTTGTCCAACTATATTATATAATGTTGGCATAATATCGTCCAAGTAAACATTTTCTTCATATTGAAGTTCTTTTCCTTCTGTAGTATATATTGTTGAATTTTTACATATCTCATATGCTTTAGCATATGAATTTTCTTTTTTATTTATTTTTTCTAATATTTCTTTAGTTCCTGTCTCTATATTTTTTATATCATATATTCTATTATCTATTATTGTTGTAACTGTTGTTGTAGATTCAATATTTACTATTGCTACATTTTCTGCATTAGAATTTTTATCAACCTCAATTAGATTTGATATATCAAGTGCCAAAGGTGTCATACTAGATAGTTTGTATTTTTCTAAAACTTCTGCTTTTCTTAATAGTTCACCCTTATTTATTGAAATGTGAATTGCTTTAACTTTTTCTTTGTCTTCCAAGTCGTTTACAAGTACATATCTTGTGTCAAACACATCAGCATTTTGTTCTTTTTCATAGCATAATGATTCAAATTCTGTTTTTATATAATTATGCATGTCTTTTTTATTCAAAAGATTAAATACATAAAAATAATTGTAGCTTTCGTTTGTGCTATTAATACTTATTGGGGTTTTATAACTATATGTTTCAGCTATAACTTGATCTATTGCTTCATTTAATTTGTCATAAAACTTTATTCCAAAAGAATCGATTTTTATTATGTCATTATCCTTTGAAACCTTTGCATATTTAATTATATTTTCTTCTATATATAATCCCAAGCAGCTTGCCATTTTCTTCTCCTTTGTTTTTTTATTATATTTGACAATTATATTTTTTTCATACTTGTAATTTTTTTAGGAATTTACAATTTTTATATATAAATTTTTGAATTAATGTTTTTCCATGCTTATATTTAATATTTTTTTTTGAAAAATGTCAATATATTTTACGTAATTGTAACGCAAATGTAATATATGTGTAATATTTGCATTTTAAGTTTTTCCCCAATAGCTACTAAAGAAAAAATAAGGATTTTATTCCTTACTTTCTTCTTTATTTTCTTTTTTTGGTTTATTCCATGAAATATAATCACATCCGTTATCTGGATTGTTTTCACATACATAAAATTTTCTACCCTTTTTGCTTTTTTTAACTTGAACTTTAGCTCCACATTTAGGGCATGGTTCTTCAATTGTTTCTATAAATGGTTTTGTGTTTCTACATTCTGGATATCCTGGGCATGCTAAAAATTTTCCATATCTTCCATATTTTATAGTCATCATTCTTCCGCATTTGTCACATTTTACGTCAGATACCTCTTCTTCTATTTGTACATGTTCTAATTCTTTTTGTGCTTTTTCTAGTTCTTGCTCAAACGGTCCATAAAATGAGTTTAAAACTTTTTTCCACTCTTCTTTTCCTTCTGCAATACTATCAAATTCTTTTTCGATTTCCGCCGTAAAATCCACATTTACTATATCTTTAAAGTTTTCTGTTAAAATATTATTAACTACTTTCCCAAGTTCTGTTGGAGCCAATTGCTTTTGCTCTTTTTCTACATACCTTCTTTCTAGTATGGTTGTTATAATAGGAGAATAAGTACTTGGTCTTCCTATCCCATTTTCTTCCAATGTTTTTACAAGGCTTGCTTCTGTATATCTTGGTGGTGGTTCAGTGAAGCTTTGTTTTGGCTCTATTTTTTCATTTTTTAATTTTTCGTCTATTTCTACTTCTGGCAATTCTTCTTTTTCTTCTTCCTTTTCTTCCACATACACTGCCATAAAACCTTTAAATTTTAACTTTTGTCCATTTGATTTAAAATCATATTCTCCACATTTTATATCTAATGCCACAGTATCAAATACAGCACTTGACATTTGACTTGCTATATATCTATTATATATTAGTTTATATAATTTATACTGGTCATTTGTAAGACTTGACTTTATTTCATCTGGTACAAGCTCTACATATGTTGGTCTAATTGCTTCATGCGCATCTTGTGAATCTTCTTTTGTTTTATAATATCTATTTTCAAAGTATTCTTTTCCATATATGCTTTCAATATGATTTTTAGCAGAGTTTCTTGCTATATCAGATATTCTTGTAGAATCTGTTCTCATGTAAGTTATAAGTCCTGTAAGACCTCTATACTCTATTTTTATTCCTTCATATAAGCCTTGTGCAATTGACATTGTTTTCTTTAAAGTAAAACCTAATTTTCTTGAAGCTTCTTGTTGCATGGTGCTTGTCGTAAATGGT
>CAYVWC010000024.1:8370-14051 GCA_964455415.1 uncultured Clostridium sp. | reverse complement strand
GGATTTTTACAACAAAATGGTTATGATATAAAAGTATTAAACCTTGTAAGACCACAAAACAGTGACGGATATAACCCACTCATGCATATATCATCAGAATTAGATGTAGATGTAATCGCAAATACAATAATAAAAGGACAAAAGGTAGAAGGAAGCACAGCAGATCCATATTGGGACGATATGGCAGAAATGCTACTTAAAGCACTAATATATTATTTAATAGCAACAAGACCAGAAGAAGAACAAAACTTAGCAAGCTGTGCAGAACTTGTTAGAGCAGCAAATACAAGTGGAGGAAGCAATCTTCTTACAGAACTTATAAATCAGCTTCCATACGATCACCCAGCAAGGATGTATTATAAATCAATTGAAATAGCACCAGAAAAGACATATGGATCAATCTTGAGTTCATTACAATCAAAACTTGGTAAATTTGACTCAAAAGAAATAGCAGAATTAACATCAACAGATACAATCGACTTTGAAGAAATAGGAAAGAAAAAAACGGCAGTATATGTTATATCATCAGATACTCATACAGCATATGACTTTTTATTAACTATATTTTTTGCACAGATGATACAACAATTATATGACTTTGCGGATTTAAACGGAGGTCAGCTACCAATGCCAACTTTCTTCATACTAGATGAGTTTGCAAATATAGGAAAAGTACCAGACTTCGATAAAAAAATATCAACAAGTAGAAGTAGAAAAATACAATTTAGCGTAATACTTCAAAACTTAGATCAATTAGAAGCAGTATATGACAAATCATATGAAACAATAATTGGTAACTGCGATACTCATGTATTTTTAGGTAGTAACTCTCAAAAAACAGTTGAATATTTTTCAAAAGCACTAGGAGAGAAAACGGTATCAAGAGATAGTATATCAGTTAACAAAGATAGACAAAACTGGATGCAGGGAAAAAGTGTATCAGACCAAATAAATGCAAGAGCATTATTAACACCAGATGAGCTTAGAAGATTTGACAATGATTATTGTATTATTTTTGAAAAAGGTGTAAGACCGATAAAAGCAAAAAAATATTATTACTTTTTAAAACCAGAGGGAAAGAAACTTGCAGAATTCACATTAAGCCATAATGATGCAAGAGATATAGAAAGAGGAACATGGAGAAAATATAACCCATATAATCCATATGTAGAAGAAAACGAAAAAGAAAAAACACCTGATTTAAAAGTAGAAAGCTTAGACGAATTATTTGAAGAAGAACCAAAAGAAAACAAAAAAGAAGAAAGCGCACCAGTACTACCACAAGAAGAAATAGTAAAAGAAGAAGTAAAAAAGGAAGAACCAACAGCACGGAGAAATAGATTTACAAAAAGAATTGGAATCAAAATTTGATGAATTATTTGGACCAATAGATGAAGAATAAAAATTAAGTAGCTTTTTAGGAAAGCTACTTTTTTTAACAAACAAATTTAAGAAAATTTGTTTGTTCTCTTGAAATTTAAAAAGAAGTATTGTATAGTAGTAACATAAGAAAAAATAAATAATATTCAAATACTGAAAATAGTAGAAAAGGAGCAAAAATGAAATTTATACACATAGCAGATGTACATTTTGATATGCCATTTACGACATTAGAAGAAAGAAATCTATCAGAAAATAGAAGGCTAGAACAACGAAATGTATTTAAAAAAGTGATAGAATACATAAAAGAAAATGAAATAAAATACTTGTTCATATGTGGTGATTTATATGAACAAGAATATATCAGAAAATCAACAATAGAATACATAAATAAATTATTTGAAACTATACCGAACACGAAAATATATATTGTACCAGGAAATCATGATCCATATATAAAAAATTCATATTACGCAAAATTTAATTGGTCAAATAATGTGAAAATATTTAAAGAAAATTTAGAAAAAGTAGAAGACGGCAATATTTGCATATATGGATATGGATTTGAAGACTTTTACATGAAAAAGTCAGAGGAAAAACAAATAGAAATAGAAGATAAAAATAAAATAAACATATTATTAACACATGGTACACTAGACGGAAGTAAAAATGATGAAGTCCTATATAACCCAATATCAAAAAAAGAAATAAAAGAATTTGATTATACAGCACTAGGACATATTCACAAAATATCATATAAAGATGAAATAAATCAAAATATTGTATATCCAGGTTCACTAATTTCACTCGGATTTGATGAACTAGGTAAACATGGCATGATTTATGGAGAAATAGATGAAGATACAAAAAAAGTAAAATTAGAATTTATACCAGTAGATGATAAAGAATATATAGAACAAGAACTAGACATAACAGATATTTTATCAACAGAAGAACTAATAGAAAAAATAAATAATGGAAAATACAGTGAAGACAAATACTGGAAAATCATATTGATAGGAAATAAAAAAACAGAAATAAATACAAATGAAATTCTAAAAAATATAATAAATAAAAATATTATAAAAATAAAAGATAAAACAAAATTAGAAGTAGACCTAGAAAGTATTTCTAAACAAAATAATTTAAGAGGTCTGTTTGTAAAAGGATTATTAGAAAAAATGGAAAGAGAACCAGAAAATAAAGAAAAAATATATAAAGCTATAGAAATTGGACTCTTAGCATTTGAAAAATAAAAAAGGAGTTAAACAATGCTAATAAAAAATATACAAATAAACAATTTTGGAAAACTAAAAAATAAAAATATAGAACTACAAAATGGAATAAATATTATAAACGGAGAAAATGAAAGTGGAAAAACAACACTATTAAAATTTATAACAAGCATGTTTTATGGAATAAGCAAAAATAAAAATGGAAAAAGAATTTCTGATTATGAAAGATATACTCCATGGGAAAATGGGGAGTTCTCTGGTAAAATTACATACAAACTAGATAATAATAATGAATATGAAGTATATAGAAATTTTACAAAGAAAAATCCACAAGTATTGGATAACTTTGGAAACGATGTAAGTAAAAACTATACAATTGATAAAACATATGGAAATAAATTTTTTATTGAACAAACAAAAGTTGATGAAGAATTATTTAATATGGCAATGGTAATAATGCAACAAGAAGTCAAACTAGATGAAAAAAAACAAAATATATTAATACAAAAAGCTTCAAATATAATGTTGACAGGAGAAGATGATGTATCATATAAAAAAATAATATCAAAATTAAATAAAAAACAAACAGAAGAAATAGGAACAGAAAAAAGTCCTACAAAACCATTATATTTAACAAAACAAAAAATAGAAAAATTAAAAGAAGAAAAAATAGAATTAGATAATATACTAGACCTACAATATGAATTAGACGATAAAAAAGCCACAATAAAAAAAGATGAAAAAGAAGCTGAACAAGAATTAGAATTATTACAAAATCTACAAAAAATGCAAAATGAAATAAAATTAGAAGAAGAAAAAATAAATATAAATAATAAATCAAAAGAAGAAATAGAAATAAAAAAGAAAGAAGAAGAAGAAAAATTAAACAATATAAAAATAAAAAAAATAGAAAAGAAATCCTTTCAAAAGCTATACATAATACCAATATTGTTAACCATTTTGCTATTTTTCATAATTAATCAAAAAATAATAACATATACAGTAGTAGCACTAGACATATTAAGTATTATATTTATTTCTTTTATAAATATAAAAGAAAATAAAAAATATAAACAAATAAAAGAAAAAGAAAAACAAGAAAAAAATAGTATTGAAAATAAAATAGAAATGATAGAAAATGAAATAAAAGAGAAAGAAAAAATAATAAAAGAAAAAGAAAACGAATTACAAATAAAGATAAATATAAACAAAGAAGAAATAAAAAATAAATTTAAAGAAATTAAAGATATAAATAATTTATTAAAAAACGAAATAAAAAGTGAAAATATATTGAATCAGCAAAGATATATAAATGATTTAAAACTAGAACTTACGAAATTAGAAATGCAAAGAAAAGAAGTATTAGAAAAACTAGAAAATAAAGCACAAATTGAAGAAAAAATAAAAAGCTTACAAGAAAATTTAGAAGACTTAATAAATTACAATGAAGCAATAAATATTGCAAAAGAAGAAATAGATATTGCATATTTAAAAATGAAAGAAAATGTAACACCTAAGTTTTCAAGTAACTTATCAAAAGCAATACAAAATATATCAAAAGGAAAATATAAAACAGTAAAAGTAAATGAAGAAAATGGATTAATTGTAGAAACAGAAAATGGAAATTATGTGCCAGCAGATGTTTTAAGTATAGGGACAATAGATCAGCTATACCTATCATTAAGAATATCAAGTATAAATGAACTAACAAAAGAGAATATGCCAATAATACTAGATGAGACATTTGCATATTTTGATAATGAGAGATTAAAAAATGTCTTAGAATTTTTAAGTAAAGAATACAAAGATAGACAAATATTAATATTAACATGTACAAACAGAGAAAATGAAATCTTAGACAAAATGAACATAGAATACAATAAAATAGAGCTATAGATTGACTTTTGACCTTAAATACGGTATAATACCAAAAGCATTTATAATTGTTTATACGAAAGGAAAGATAAAATAATATGTTTCAAAGATTAGAAGATGTAGAAAAAAGATATGAAGAATTAACCAAAAGAATAAGCGATCCCGAAGAAATTGCACAAACATCATCATGGCAAAAATTAATGAAAGAACATTCAGAACTTATACCAATAGTAGAAAAATATAGAGAATATAAAAAAGCAAAAAAAACAATACAAGAAAACGAAGAACTTCTCAAAGATCCAGAGCTTAAAGAACTTGCAGAAATTGAAATAGAAGAAGCAAGAGAAAAACTACCAAAAATCGAAGAAGAATTAAAAATACTTCTAATACCAAAAGATCCAGATGATGATAAAAATATAATATGTGAAATAAGGGCAGGAGCTGGAGGAGAAGAAGCAGCTTTATTTGCAGGAACTCTATTTAGGATGTATTCAATGTATGCAGAGAAAAAACATTGGAAAATAGATATCTTAAATGAAAATGAAACAGAACTAGGTGGATATAAAGAAATAACATTTATGATAACAGGAAAAGGAGTATACAGCAGATTAAAATTTGAAAGTGGAGCACATAGAGTGCAAAGAGTACCAGACACAGAAAGTAGTGGAAGGATACATACATCAGCTGCAACAGTTGCAATTCTTCCAGTAGTGGAAGATGTAGAAATTGAAATAAATCCAGCAGATATAAAAATGGAAGTATATAGAGCCTCAGGAGCAGGGGGACAGCATATAAATAAAACATCATCAGCAGTAAGGCTAATACACGAACCAACTGGAATAGTTGCAGAATGCCAAACAGAAAGATCACAAGTACAAAATAGAGAATATGCAATGAGATTATTAAAATCAAGATTATATGAAATAGAAAAACAAAAGCAAGATGAAAAATTAGCAAATGAAAGAAAAAGTCAAGTAGGAACAGGAGATAGAAGCGAAAAAATCAGAACATATAATTATCCTCAAGGAAGGATAACAGACCATAGAATAGGATTAAGTATATATCAAATGGAAAATTTCCTAAATGGAGATTTAGACGAAATGATAGACGCACTTATTACTGCGGATAGGACAGAAAAACTAAAAGGTAACGAGGGTTGAAAAATAATTTCGTTTTGGCGTTGTTAAACTG